>JANTGB010000037.1 GCA_024763115.1 Desulfobulbaceae bacterium
CTCACTCAAAAATAAATTCGCAGAGATGAGGTGTAAGGTGGACTTCTTAGAGAAGTGATCTGATTGCATGCAACCGCAGGCGTAGCAGGGCTACGTTGAGGATTGCATAATTGAAGATCGCTTTTCTAAATGTCCAGATTGCGCCTCAGAATGTGAAGTTATTTTTGAGTGAGCCCTTAGCACAAGTTAGCCCAATATGTCAGCATAAGTGCATGGGAAAGCGGCCAGGACGTAATTTTCTTAACAGAACTGTTAAAGTTGATGAAACTTATGTTGGTGGCAAGAAAAAAGGCGGAATTTTAAATCTTTCCAAACTGCGTATAATGAAACGGGAAATAATGACATAGACGTCAAATTATTTTTTTATCGAGTTTAATAAATTTCTGGTATTGGACATTGACATCAACCCATATCATGCCGATCCGTAACACATTGACCCAGCCTAATCTGGTATGGGCCGTTAAATCATGGTATAGCCAGCAATGATGCTCATCCTTCATCGGGTGTGTTGAGGAGTATTGAAATTCATTATGATTTGTACTGTCCCAAATATCAAAATCATCACAATCGCAGCGGGTAAGCATGCCATTCAACACAGCGATAATGTTATCCTTTTCTTCCTCATAGGCTGGGTCATCTTCCCTGAGCTGGAATATAATCTCATATTCAAGCTCATAATCTTCCACCCAGTCATTGAGAGATGACACCCTTGCATCCCCTGTCTTTTGCAGTTTCAAAGCCTCCTTTTTCAGGATAAATTCCAGATCTGTTAATTCCCGGTTAATATCTGCCAGATAATTAACTTGAGCAGTAGTCAGATCATCAACTTTCAGTTCTAATCTGTCTTTATATTCAACATCAATGATTGATGACGGTCTCCATTTAATCAGCATTAAACGTCTCTCTGGCTATTGATATTTCAAAGTTCATTTTTTAACCGTTTTGATTATATGTGCCCTTTCCTTTCTGTTGTGATATCGGGACGCCTGCCTTGCTGGGCAACCGTATCCGGAAATGGATTTTCGTAAATGCTCACACCGCATGCAAAACCCGCTCAACAAGTTCCAGATGTTTCCGGGTCACTCCCTGTTGCTTGCCGACAAAATCAGCGCCCCTCCGGCCCATATTTTTTCTTAACGATTTATCAGCCACTAATTTCGCCACCATTGTCCCCAGCTCATCTGCGTCATTCACCTGGATGCAGGCCCGGATCGCCAGAAGATCGCGACTTATTTCGGTAAAATCCTCCATATGCGGGCCAAAAATCACCGGCCTGGCCTGAGCGGCCGGTTCCAGGGGATTATGGCCGCCCTCGGCAACCAGACTGCCGCCGACAAAAGCCAGATCAGCCAGGCCGTAACAGGCGGCAAGTTCTCCCATGGTATCAAGAATCATTACCCTGCCCTCTTTCCCACCGAATGCAGCAGTACGCCGCCAGGCCTTAAATCCGTTTTCTCTCGCCAGATCAAGCAAATCAGCAGCCATTGCCAATTCACGCGGGGCAATAATCAGATATAAATCAGCATATTTTTTACAAAGACGGGTAAAAACGCGAAAAATAATCTCTTCCTCACCCTTATGAATGCTGCCGCAAAGCCAGACAATTTTATCCGGATCAATACCCAGTTCCGCCCGGCTCACCCCCCTGCCCTGCCCCTTATTATCAGGAACCAGGGTATCATATTTCAAATTGCCCAGAGCCGCGACCTGCCCCGGTTCAAACCCCAGGGAAACAAATTTATCAACATCCCCGGTCGTCTGCATGGCCAGGAAACGAAAAGAGGAAAACATGGGCCTGAACAGAAACCAGAAACGTTTATAATTTCGATATGATTGAGCCGAGATCCGGCCATTAATCAAAATTGCCGGGATTTCTCTTTTTGCCAGCTCATGGAGAAAATCAGGCCAGAAGTCGGTCTCAATCAAAATAAAGAGATCGGGCCTGACAAGTCTGATAAATTTTTTCACACTCCAGACTAAATCCAGGGGAAAAGGAACAAACAGATCAACCCATTCCCCCAGAGTCCGACGGCTGTACTCCTCGCCGGAACGGGTTGTGGCGGAAAAAATAATTGTTGCCTCAGGATACATCCGCCGCAACCCGGCAAGCAGCGATCCGGCCGAGGCTGCCTCGCCCACCGAAAGGGCGTGAATCCAGATTCGCGTCCCTTTGCCGCCAACCCCGCCCACCTGGTTTGCCAATCCCTTTCCCAGCCGTCGCAAAATTCTGCCCTTATATTTGGGCGAAATGATTATTTTGACTAAAAGGAATGGAAAAAGTATTGTCAGGCCGAGCAGGAAGAAAATATTATATAAAAAATAGTACACTTAAAATCCCACTACTCCATGAACATAATTCTTTTTGAGCCGGAAGAGCTCTCCGGCGACAAGCTTGAGCTGACCGACAGACGAGCCCGCCATATCATAAATATTCTCGCGGCCCAACCCGGAGACCAACTGAAAGTCGGTCGGATAAACGGCCCGACCGGCAGGGGCACAATAACAAAAACAACAAAAAACCGGGTTACGCTTAAGATCTCCCTTGACAGCACTCCCCCGGCCCAAGCCGTGACCGACCTGATCCTGGCCCTGCCCCGGCCGATCATGCTGAAACGGATACTCGCTCAGAGCGCGGCCCTGGGAGTAGACAATATATATCTGATCAACAGCAGGCGGGTGGAAAAAAGTTTTTTCAGCGCCTCCCTGCTCAGCCGGGAAAACATCAGGGAATACCTGCTTAGCGGCCTTGAACAGGCAACAGCCACCAGGTTGCCGCAGGTATCAATCCATCCCCGCTTTCGCCCCTTTGTGGAAGATGTTGTCCCGATAGTCAGCCGGGCCTGCCCTGTCCGCCTGGCAGCCCATCCCGCCACCACGAATTTGCTTCCCCAGGTTACGCCCATTCCCCTGCGAGATAAAGTGTTACTGGCAATCGGCCCGGAAGGCGGCTGGCTTGATTATGAAATCGTTAAACTCCGGGAACATGGTTTTAAACCGTTTTCCATGGGCGCAAGAATCCTCAGGGTTGAGACAGCGGTTGTCGCCCTGCTGGCCCAGCTTGATCTGCTCCGCAGCGTGGCTTAAAGCCGACACCATCACTTTTTACCATGAAGCGCATGAAGAACACGAAGAAAAAACACGAAATAAGCATCTTAACTTCATGCTCTTCATGATCTTCATGGTGAGTTAAAACTTTTTACGAGTTCATCAGGATTTCAAAAATCCTGCCTTGAGCTTATCAAGCAGGACATGCAGTTCCCTGAGCCGCAAAAAGTACAGGATAATTCCATAAACCGCCACACTGCTGACAATATAAACAAGCAATCCGCCAATCTGCTGAAAAATATTGCTGGTCAGGCATCCCTCCAGCCACTTCATTAAATTTATCAACCATACTCCCATACCCCCGGCAGCCAGACAGATTTTAGCGGAACCTGCGGCCAGATAAGCCAGGGAATAACCCTTGACCTTGCGGTAAAGGACAAAACTTAAAAAGAAAAAATTAAATATCATTGACATGGAAGTGGCAAAGGCAATTGCCCGGTGCTGAAACTGGTCAAGGGTCAGAGAAATCACGACAATATTCATCACCACGGCGATAAAACTGGCAATTACCGGATAGCGGGTATCGTCTAAGGCAAAAAAGACCGGCACTATAATCTTGACTGCGGAATAGGCAAAGATCCCCAGGGAATAAAAGGCCAGGGCCTCGGCGGTTTTCGTTGTATCAAGGGCGGTAAAAGCTCCATGCTCGAAAATAAGGCGGATAATCGGCTCAGCCAGCAGGTAAAGTCCCACCGTAGCCGGAATGGTCAGGCAAAAGGCCATGGTCAATGATGAGGTATAGGCTTCTTTTAATTGGGACAGATCATTTTGCGAGGCATATCTGGCAATTAACGGCAGGCTGGCAATAGAAATGGCCACCCCGAAAACGCCGATGGGGAACTGCACCAGGCGAAAGGCGTAATTAAGCCAGGAGACACTGCCTTCAGCACATGATGAGGCAAACCTGGTATTAATAAAAATATTAATCTGGGTAGCGGAAAGGCCGACAACAGCCGGCAGCATCAGGCGCAGAACGCGACGCAGGCCGGGATCTCTTAAGTTAAGATGGGGGATAAAAACAAAACCTGTTTTAAACAGAGCCGGCAGCTGACCGCTGAACTGGAGAAAACCGCCGATCAGGGTGCCGATTGCCATGCCGACAATAGCCGGCTGCCCGAATTTCGGCATAATCAGGGCCAGGCTCACCCCGCCGATAATGGAGCCCAGATTAAAAAAACTGGAGGCCATGGACGGGATAAAAAACTTTCCCCTGGTGTTTAACATACCCATGACAACAGCAGCCAGAGAGACAAAAATTAAAAACGGAAACATGACAATAGTCAACATCCGGGTCAGTTCCAGTTTGCCGGGAACTAAAGCAAACTCATTATCCACCAGCAGCAATATCAGGGGCCTGGCGAAAATAATTCCGGCCAGGGTAACAAGACTGAGGAACATGGCAAAAAAAACCAGAACATTACCGGCCAACAGCCGGGTTTCCCGCTCACCCCGGTTGGCTTCATAATCGGAAAATACGGTGACAAAGGCGGAACTGAGCGCTCCTTCGCCAAAAAGATCCCGCAACAGATTAGGGATTCGAAAGGCTACGACAAAGGAATCATAGGCAAACCCCGCCCCGAACATAACGGCAAACACCTGTTCCCGCACCAGCCCCAGAACCCGGCTGCACATCACGGCAATACTGACTATTCCGGCTGATTTGGCTATTTTTCCGGTATCTCTTGCAGGTTTTTTCATATATCACGTTTTCATTACTTGACTTTAACTTGACTTAAAGAATAGTATGCCAAGTCGAATTTCGTTTCAATGATAAAAAAAGTGTAACTACTCACACCTTAAAACTCATAACCGTGAAAACCACCGAACTGTAACTGCTTACAGGGTGCAGGTAAGCGACCAGCGGGAGACTCCGGGAGATTTTCGTCATCAGTCCGGTGCCGCGTATTAGTTATACGTAAGCCGGGATGATGGCGGAAATAATCGGTGCCATGTGAGCAGTTACAAAAAAGTAATCATAGGGCTTCCCTTTCCTTATGCCTGGATAATATTTTTATTTTGCTTGATACGGAGGAAATAATGAAAGATGTAAAACTTATTAGAAATGTAGCGTTATTTGGCCAGGGCAAGAGCGGTAAAACCTCAGTGGCTGAGGCCCTGCTCTTTTCAGCAGGGAAAACCAAACGGCTTGGCAAGGTTGATGACGGTTCTGCTGTAATGGATTTTGAACCCGAGGAAACTCAGCGCAACATTTCAATTAATTCATCTTTTAATCATTTCAACTGGAAAAAGAAACAGGTTTTCATCATTGATACCCCGGGCGATGACAACTTTGTTAATGAAGCCCGTTACGCGTCCCGAATCACGGATGCGGCGATTCTGGTTATAGACGCTCAGACTCCGGTCAAATATCAAACTGAAAA
Source organism: Desulfobulbaceae bacterium (assembly GCA_024763115.1). Taxonomy (GTDB): domain Bacteria; phylum Desulfobacterota; class Desulfobulbia; order Desulfobulbales; family SURF-16; genus JANTFJ01. Next base: position 5,487 of record JANTGB010000037.1, read on the forward strand.
AATTGCCGGCTATCTTCAGGAAGAAAAACTTCCAACCCTTATTTTTCTTAATAAAATGGATAAGGAACGGGCTGATCTTGATAATGCTACGGCCCTGATCAAGGAAAACCTGCCTTTTGAACCGGTGGAGCTTTATCTGCCCATCGGGGCTGAGGCTGATTTCAAGGGCGTTGTTGATCTGGTAAATGAAAAAGCTTATCTCTTTGACGACAGTGGAAAAGCAAACGAAACCGACATCCCGGCCGACATGGCTGACGAGATATCCATCAAACGGGAAGAATTGATGGAACAGATTGCTGAAACCGATGACGACCTGATAGAAAAATTTCTCGAAAACGGTGAACTGGAGCGGACTGAAATGCTCTCGGGTCTGCACAACGGGGTAATTAACGGCTTGCTTAATCCGATCATTCCCGGCGCGGCTCTCGGCAACCTGGGAACGGAACTTCTGCTTAATGCTATTACTGATCTGCTGCCCTCTCCCGCCGACAAAGAACCCAGGCAGGGCACTGATCCCAAGACTGGAGATATTATTGAACGGGAGCCGTCCCTGGACGCACCTTTTTCGGCCCAGGTCTTTAAAACAATGGCAGATCCCTATGCCGGCCGCCTGACTATTTTCCGGGTATTTTCCGGCTCCATAGCCGGTGATTCATTTTACAATGCCAACAGGGAAACCAATGAGAAATACGGCAATCTGCTCCTGATGGAAGGAAAAGAAAGCAACCCGGTTGACAGTGTCGGGCCCGGAATGATTGTCGCGGTGGCCAAATTAAAGGATACCACGACCGGCGACACCCTTTGTGACGGCAAAAACCCAATACTTTATGAAGAGTTGACTCCGATAAAACCAATGATGTCTTTTGCCGTGTCACCGACCAAAAGTGATGATGAAGATAAACTTTTTTCCTCTATCAGCAAGATGTTGGAGGAAGATCCAACCCTGCAGCTGACCAGGCAGGAACAGACCGGCGATATTCTCCTTGCCGGTATCGGCCAGGTTCATCTGCTGGTGCTTGGCGACAGGATTAAACGTAAATTCGGGGTGGAAATGACCCTGCAGGCCCCTAAAGTTCCATATCTTGAGACTCTGAAAGGATCAGCCAGAGTCCAGGGTAAACATAAAAAACAATCAGGTGGTCGCGGTCAGTTTGCCGACTCATGGATCGAGATATCTTCCCTGCCCAGTGGCAGCGGCTTTGAATTTGAAGACAAAATCGTCGGTGGCGCTATTCCCAGGCAATATATTCCGGCAGTGGAAAAAGGTGTAGCCGAGGCCATGGTCAAAGGCGTACTGGCAGGATACCCTACAGTCGACATCAAGGTTGCCCTGGTAGACGGCTCGTTTCACGCGGTTGATTCATCGGAAATGGCCTTTAAAATTTCCGGTTCCCTGGCCTTTAAAAAGGGCGCGGTTGAGGCCTCGCCTGTTTTACTGGAACCGATTATGGATGTCACAATCAATATTCCCAAAGATTGTGTCGGTGATGTTATCGGCGATCTTAACAGTCGACGCGGCAAGGTTATAGGCATGGACTCGGTCGGCAAGGAAGAAATTATTTCGGCCCAGGTACCAATGGCTGAAGTGCTGGGATATGCCCCGGAACTGACCTCAATTACCGGCGGACGGGGAACATATGCCATGGAACTTTCCCATTATGAGGAAGTACCGGCTCAGCTGGCTGAAAAAATTATAGAGGAAGCAAAGAAAGAAGACTGATTTTTAATGACAAACAGTCAATCAGGCACATACACCTGCGGCATCCTGACCATAAGTGACAAAGGTTCCAGGGGTGAACGGCAGGATACCAGTGGTGAACAGCTGAAAAGCCAATTAACCGGGGCCGGATTCAGCCTGGCGGCTTACCTGATTGTCCCGGATGAGCAGCAGGTAATCTCCACCACCCTGAGGCAGTGGGTTGATCAAAAAAAAATTGATCTTATCATTACCACCGGCGGCACCGGGGTCAGTCCCAGTGATGTGACCCCGGAGGCTACCAGGGCTGTAATAACAAGGGAAGTACCGGGAATAAGCGAGGCCATGCGTCAGGCCAGTCTGCTTATTACTCCTCGCGCCATTCTCTCCCGGGGCATTGCCGGTATCAGGGAAGAAAGCCTGATTATCAATCTTCCCGGCAGTGAAAAGGCGGCCAGGGAAAATCTGGAAACCGTGCTTTCAGCCCTTAGGCATGCTGTCTATAAGATCAAGGGCGGCCTGGCGGATTGCGGTGGCTGATATAATCGAAGGCGGAAAATGAAAGATGTTGTCAGAAATATCTCGATTAAGCAGATTATTTATCCGCAGATATCATAGGGAATATATCTGATATTTTCTGAAACAGCATAAGCTGGCAAACAGATTTTCCATCATCACCGGGGGTATCTGACCACAGAATACTTAAGACATATCTTAACCCATCTTTTTGAGTTTTGCTACGCTTTGGCCCAACTTGACAGTTTAGTAGAGCATTATAGTAAAATTTAACTACGCGCCTTCATATAGTTACTAATAAATGGTGCAACCCTGGGCAAAGTAGGGCCATAAGGTGAAGTTAGGCACTTGACGCAACTTTAAATCCAAGTAGAAAAGATATGGCCTATTGAAAAACATATTGAAATCATTTGAAAAAATTACAAAATACAAAATTTGTAGTACCATAGGCGCATTTTAAAAACACGTAACTTACTGAAATAATACAAATTCATCTTCTCAGCTCACAAAGATGGGTGGAGGTCACTCTCACCATAAAAAGGCTTGTATTAATAGTCTTTGTGGATAATAATCCATATAGTTGTAAATAAGTATAGAGATTACTATCCATGGAATGCATTAATAAAAAAATCACCCCAACGGACAGAGCAACCCATCTTATCCGGCAACACGGTGGTGTAATCCGTACCGCCAAGGCTATTCAAGCAGGTATTCACCCCCGAACACTTTACCAAATGCGGGACAATGGTCTGCTTGAACAGCTATCCCGTGGTGTATATAGACTTACTGGCCAGAAAGCAGTATCTGACCCTGATCTGATTATCGTTGCCACTCGTATCCCGAAAGCTGTCATCTGTCTGATTTCCGCTCTATCTTTTCATGAAATGACAACTCAAATTCCCCATTCTATTTCCATAGCCCTTGCACGGGGATCTGTTACACCCAGAATTGACTATCCGCCGATATCCATCCATAGATTTTCAAAGGAAGCGCTGCTGGCAGGTGTTGATGTGCATCATATTGATGATGTGCCTATCAGTGTATACAGCCCGGAAAAAACCCTGGCGGATTGTTTTAAATTCAGAAATAAAATCGGGATGGACGTGGTACTGGAAGCACTGAAGCTGTACAAACTCAGGAAAGAATTTAAGAGTGGCGAGATACTCAAATATGCAAAAATTTGCCGGGTTGAAAATATTATGCGTCCCTACCTGGAGATGAGCGTATGACTCCTTCAGCCAATGTTGCTGCCTCAGTTCGGCAAAGGTTGCTCAATCGAGCCAGGGCCGACAAGCGACCCTTTAACGAATTGCTGCAGTATTATGCCATGGAGCGGTTTTTGTACCGATTATCCAAGTCCTTTTTTTCTGACCGTTTTATTCTCAAAGGTGCGTTGTTGCTGAGAGCATGGAATGCCCCGGAATTTCGCCCTACCATGGATATCGACATGCTCGGCAAGACAAGTAATGAGGAAGCTGACATTTTATCGTTGATCCGTAATATCCTGATTATACCGGTTGAGGAAGATGGACTGGTCTTTAATTCCGACTCACTGCAATCAGAACAAATAACCGAAGATGCTGATTATGAAGGGATAAGAATCCGGCTCAGAGGGGTGCTGGACTCGGCAAGGGTCGTCATGCAGATTGATATCGGATTTGGTGATATTGTCTATCCCGCACCGGAAGAAGCTGAGCTGCCGACCATGCTGGAGTTTCCTGCTCCAAAGCTGCTCTGTTACAGTCGTGAGAGCACCATAGCTGAAAAATTTGAAGCGATGATCAAGCTGGGTTTTTTAAACAGCAGGATGAAAGATTTTTATGACATCTGGTTGTTGTCCCGTGGATTTGATTTTAATGGTCTTGATTTGGCAGAAGCGATTCGTCTCACTTTTGAACAACGCCAGACAACGCTTCCAGTCAGAATAGAATCCTTCAGCGAGGATTTTGTTAATGAAAAGCAGGCTCAATGGGCAGCTTTCCATAAAAAACTTGACCAGGAACATATCCCATCTGACTTGCGTGAAATAGTTTTACATCTTGACGGATTTCTTACACCGGTAGTTTCCATACTTACAACCGGCGGTATGTTTAACCAAAATTGGCTTGCGCCTGGCCCCTGGCTATAGACAGTTAGTGGGTTAGTTGGTATGACAACTTTTTATTCTTTTCCAACTTCAGCAGATGGGGCAGTAAAAAGAGTGGAGCAATTGTTTGCTCCTATAATTGATGAAATCAATAAAAGAGAATCTGAAAGGATCCTGAAATATCCGTTTGCGAAAGGAACGCGGCACCATGCGGGAAACATTTTTTGCAAATATTCTTGCCAGTAAATATGAAATTAAAATTCCCGGAAAGATGATTTTTCATTGCCGTAAAGAGCAAAAATGTTGAGAATGCGTTTATCTTCCCCTGTGCTTTGGTGGCTGCCGTTACATGTCTTTTCAAAGAAGCGGCAATGCTGCCAAGGTTGATTGCCAGCAATGTTATCTTGATGGTGCCCTGGAATCTCTTTTAAAACAAAATATTACTGTCAATTTCTTAACGACTTAAGGTAAATTAAAAGATCAGCCCTGTTATCACAGGAAAATTTCTTCATGATATTTGCGACATGAACCCTGACTGTTTTGGGGCTTATGTAAAGTTCATCCGCTATTTCAATGGTTTCCTTGCCCTGCTCTACCAGGCTGGCAACCGTTTGTTCCCTGGGAGTTAAAACCGCTCCGGCCGATGTTTTGTTGCCTTCCACCGCCAGCAGATGATCAATAAAATCCGTGGTAATTGCCGGACTTAAATAAGTCTGCCCCTGGGCCGTCAGCCTGATCGCCCGCTCCAGCTCCTCCACAGAATCCGCCTTTAAAACATATCCCCGGCATTTTACCTGAAAAGCCCGTCTTACATAATCCGAGTTACTGTGCATGCTGAGAATCAGGATCTCGGTAGTCGGTGATATTTCCGGTATCATTGGAGCCAGCTCCAAACCGCCCAGGCCATCCATCGAGATATCATAAATTGCCACATCAGGCTGTAATGACTCAATTAACTGTAAACTCTTACGCCCATTACCGGTCTCGCCCACCACTTCGATACCGGGCAGAGCGGAAAGCATTACCTTTAAACTCTGGCGAAAAAGAAGGTGGTCATCAACCAGTACAACCCTTATTGTCTCATTGTCCTGTCTGGTCATTTAATATCCCGCTGTTGTCTGCTCAACTGTAAGTAACAGCGAAGCGACGCCATACAATTACGATGATTGGCAAAGCCGGGACGCTTACCCCATGAGTAGTTACCCTTCATGAATATAGGGCAGTACAATTGTAAAGGTTGCGCCCCCACTGGTATTGTTTGTAACCTGAATAGCGCCGCCATGACGCTTGATTATTTCCCGGCTGAGAGAAAGACCTAATCCGGTTCCCTGGCTGCCCGGCTTTGTAGTAAAAAACGGCTGGAAAATCAAATCCATCACCTGGGGATCAATCCCCTCTCCGGTATCAGTGATTAATAAACTGAATTTATCTTCATCCTGGCAGGTGATGATCTGAATTTCACCGCCTGATTCGCCAATCGCCTCACCACTGTTACTTAACAAATTAAGAATCACCTGTTTAATCTGATCCGTAATTACCGGAAGTTTTGATTTTTTTGCCTCATATTTTCTGACAATCTTAATTCTTTTCTGGCTTAAATCCTTCCAGCTCAACATGAGCATGTCGTCAATTAGAGAATGGAGATCAGCCATTTCCATCTTGCCGGTGGTTAACCTGTTAAAATTCTGCAAATTCAGAATCATATCCTTTATTCTGTCACACTCGGCAATTGCCAGTTCAGCCATTTTTTTATTATCGCTGCTGAAAAAACCGCCTTGGAGAAGAGTAACCAGAAAATTCCTTATTCCATATACAGGACTGCCGAGTTCATGAGCAATAGAGGCCGACAACTTCCCGGCCAGGCTCATTTTTTCGGCATGGAGCAATTGCCGGTAAATCTGTTTTATCTCCTTTTCTTTCGCCTCAACCAAATGGGCCAGATTGTCCCGGTGGGCCTTCAGTTCAAGATGATTTTTTACCCTGGCCCTGACAATATCAAGGTTAAAAGGTTTCCTTATATAATCAATTGCGCCAAGGTCGAATCCTTTTTTTTCATCTTCGACGGTATCTTTAACTGAAACAAAAATAATCGGAATATCTTTAGTAATATCAGCTGATTTTAAAACTCTGCATACCTCGTAACCATCAATCTCAGGCATCATGATATCAAGAAGAATCAAGTCGGGTGGATGGGCACCACCGGCAAGCCTGATAGCCGTATGACCGTCCAGGGCGGTAATTATATGATAATCAGCCAGGAACTCCGCTAATATTTTTATGTTGCCGGCAACATCATCGACTATAAGAATTGTTTTTTTCACAAAACACCTGATTACTGTAACCGTTCACCAGAGAGTAAATCTTTGCAATGTTTAAGTCTTTAAGCGTTTACCAGTGCCTTAGATTCGTTCGTTTGGGACTTCGAAGCATACTTAAGGGTGTTGAAACAATCTACTTATCTTGTTGATTTAACGATGTTTTGCACCAAAAAGCATTTTCCTGATTTTCAACCTAAAAACAACGAGTTACAT
>JANTGB010000038.1 GCA_024763115.1 Desulfobulbaceae bacterium
AAAAAATAATGCTCGTAATATCAACTATATGACTGCGCTTATTTTTTCAAAATGCCTTGATTTGAGAAAAAATGCCTATTCTCGGACAACCTCCTAGGTCTCAAGTTTCTCGAAGTCGGAGTTTATGCCCCGTTTTTCAGGGTGGTTACCTGTTTTTTATACCCGTCAAGCTGGTACTGAACAGAGTGACGGCTTCTCAGAAGTAAGGCACTAATTAATTAAAATCAATTTTGCCGTAAAAATATTTAATTATGAAAAAAATAAACAAATCGACCTTTACCCTTCTCCTTATCTTCTTTATCTCGCTGTTACTCTGGGGCTGTGCCTCCCGGCCTGAACATCAGGCAACTCTTGCTCCGCCGGAACCGGAAAATATAACCCAGGCCGTGGTCGGTGAAGAGCTGACCGTGCCGGAGCCCGACCTGACAACCGCCGAAGAAGTCCGCGAACTGGAAGAACTTGGCGACTGGCAGGAAAATGCTCCTGAGCTTGCCCCTGCTCAGCCTGAGATTGTCTATGATTTTCCGGTGGTTATTAATAAACAGGTTGAATTTTATCTTGATTTTTTTACCCAAAAACACCGAAAAACCTTCCGCCGCTGGCTGGAACGTTCGGGACGCTATGTACCGATGATTAAAGACAAGCTGACCAAGGCCGGAATGCCTCTTGATCTGGCATACCTGCCCATGATAGAAAGCGGTTACAGTCTGACCGCCTATTCCAGGGCCGGGGCTGCCGGCCCCTGGCAGTTTATCCGCTCTACAGCTCGCCATTACGGACTGGCGGTGAATTCGTATATGGACGAAAGAAGAGATCCGGAAAAGGCTGCTGATGCGGCAATTGTTTTTTTAAATGAACTGTATGAACGTTTCAATTCCTGGGAACTTTCCGTTGCCGCCTATAATGCCGGACCGGGAAAAATTACCAAAGGAATCAAACGATACAAGACAAATGATTTTTGGGAACTTGCCGACAAAAGATTCCTGAAAATGGAAACTAAACGTTATGTCCCCAAGCTGATCGCCGCCATTATAATTGCCCGAAATCCTGAAAAATATGGTTTTACCGATATTAATTATGATCGGCCCCTGGAATACGATATTATCGAAGTTCCCCGCTGGACCTCACTAAGAGCCGTTTCCGTTGCCTGTTCCGTTAAACTTGCAGACCTGCGTCAATTAAATCGTCAACTGCGCAGGTTGATCACTCCCCCGGACCTGGTCTCCTATCAACTTAAAGTCCCCAAAGGTCTGAAGCCGGAGCTTGAAGCAAACCTGGCCAAGGTTCATGCCGTTGTCTCAACCAGCTATAAAACTCATGTTGTTGCGGCAAACGACACCCTGACCGGAATTTGCCGAAAATATAAAATAAACAAAACCACCCTGCTCAAGGTTAATGACCTGCGATCCAATAAATTGACAAAGGGTCAGCGTTTGCGTATCCCCTTTCAAACCACAAAATATGTACTCTGGGATAAGGAAACTCCAGCCGGTGAAAAAGGGGCTCATCTGGTTTTGCATAAAATTAAACCAGGTGAAACAATTTCCATTATCGCCAAAAAGTATAATGTCCCTACTCATATGATTGCGGCCTGGAACGGCCTGAAAAATATTCATAAAATCAGAGCCGGCCGGCAGCTTGCCCTTTATCTTGACAATTCCATTCAGCCGATTGTTATCGGTGCCGGACTTTATAAAAAACGACATACGGCAGACAATAAGGCTGTAAAGACAAGCTATACGGTACGTAAAGGCGATACTCTATGGGCCATCGCCAGACGCTACAAGGTCAAATCAACGGAAATCAAAAAATGGAATAATCTTAAGACAAATATGATTCATCCCGGCATTGAACTTCTCCTGCAGCAGCCTGATGCCACTGAAACTATTTCCATGCTGCAAGAGACTGAGGTAACAATTAAAAATTAATAATCTGTGAAACTGATCGGCAAAAAAGCTCTTGTTCTGGGCGCTGCCAAGGGAATCGGCAGGGCCCTGGCCCTGGCACTGGCCGAGGCCGGCGTCCGGGTGATTCTCACTTATTATGACTGGCCGGAAGCGGCAAAGGCCATGCAGGAAGAGTTTGCTGCCGGGGGATATGAACATCTGGCAGTTAAAGTTGATCTGCGCCGGCCTTCAGAAGTTGCAAAGCTCTTTGTCCGCCTCAAGGAAAAATTCGGCGGACTTGATATCCTCATAAACAATATTGAACGGGGCGGTATGCCGGTGGTGCACGGCCCCTACACTTCCTCCCAGTGGGATCTGGAAATAGCCACCACCTTAAAGGCCAAATGGTTTGTCTTTGATCAGGCCCTGCCCCTTTTAAAAAAGTCAGGTAACGGCGTTGCCGTAACCCTCTCGTCAATTGCCGGAATTGTCGGGCGCTCCGGCCCGGCCGGCCTGATTTTTAATGATGGTTATGCCGCCGTCAACCGGGCTGTTTCATCATTTACCGAAACCTGGGCCCGCCAGGGCGCTCCTGAGGTGCGGGTCAATGAGCTGATGCTTGGTTTTTTCGAGACCAGGCATGCTGAAAAAACCAGAGGATGGCCCCTGCTGACCAGTGAACAACAGCAGGCTGTTATTGATCATACCCTGTTAAAAAGAACAGGAAAAATTGACGATATAATTAAAGCTGTTTTCTTTATGATCAAAGACGCTCCCTTTATGACCGGCTCCATTATCCGGCTTGACGGCGGTTATTCCCTGGGACACTCGGAAGTTCCACCTATGCCTGAGGGGCTTCCTGATGTGTAAGGTGCGCACTGCGCACCTTTCCTTATTCCTCGACAACCCAGTCGGGAATCCGGTGCATTATATACTCAACCGCCGCCTTTTTTATCTCATCGACAATTTTTGTGTCAGGTTTTGACTCGGCAATAACTTCTTCAGCGTCAAACCAGCAAAGCTCTTTGCCGTCTTTATCATAGACCGTCAAAATCCGTTTGTCAGGTTCCCGGATATGCTCTTCCTCTATGACGTTACCGACAATTTCCAGGGCTTTTATATAGGGTAAAAATTCTACTTCTTCAGTCATTATTGCTCCTTATTACAGAATTCAGCGTTCGATATTCTGCTGTTAAAAAATAATGTAACCGGTTACAGGGGTTAGCGAAGTTAGGACGCTTAACCCCCCATGAGTAGTTACAAAATAATTAGGCTATCCCGGTAGGGGTGCCCCTTGTGGGCGTCCCTGTTGATGCATGTACCAATTCGCAGGAACAATCAGGCAATTGATCTGGGCCAGAAAATCTGTTGATACATATTCTGGGCATAACGATCCGTCATACTGGCAATATAATCACAGACCCGCCGTTCGAGCGACATGCTTTCAGCAAAACTGCCCATTTCCCGTTCGAGAAAATCCTTATTGTTCAGACAATACCTGTATAAATCCCGGAGCAGCTTGCTGGCCTTGACAAACTCCTCATGTACCTGGGGGGCTCGATAAACATTATGATATAAAAAGTTACGCAACTGCTGCATGGCATGCCCGATTCTCTTATCAATACCGAAAACCAGCTCGTTTCCTTCCGGCCTCGTGCTGGCAATAACCCCCTGGATCATGGTATAAATCCGCTGCGAATGACGGCGACCGAGAACATCCTTGCACTCAAGCGGCATATCATCTTTATTAATAACTCTGCTGCGAATGGCGTCATCAAGATCATGATTCAGGTAAGCAATAATATCCGCATAGCGGACAACACAGCCTTCAGCTGTTTTCGGCATATCTCGGTTGGCAATGGGCAGCACCTCGCCATAACCTTTTGAGTGCTTGACAATACCATCGCGAACTTCATAGGTTAAATTCAGTCCCAGTCCCTCATTTTCCAGGACATCAACAACCCTGAGGCTCTGGCGGTAATGGGAAAAACCTCCTGGAGTGAGCTCATTTAATACACTCTCTCCGGCATGGCCAAAAGGAGTATGCCCCAGGTCATGTCCCAGGGAAATAGCCTCCACCAGATCCTCATTAAGCTGGAGAGAACGGGCGATTGTCCTGCCGATTTCCGATACTTCCAGGGTATGAGTAAGCCTGGTGCGGCAATGGTCACCGGTTGGAGCCAGAAACACCTGGGTCTTGTGTTTCAAACGGCGAAATGCCTTACAATAGACAATGCGATCACGATCTCGCTGAAATTCCGCCCGGATGGAGCATTTTTCTTCAGTTATCGCCCGTCCCCTGCTCTCAGCGCTTAAACGGGCAAAGGGAGATAGATATTCCCGTTCCCGATCTTCTATTGTCTGACGAATTGACATAATGGTTTTCCGCTTGGTTGATAACGAATAACCTCTAAACCATTTTGCGACCATTTTCAACAACTATGGTATTAAAAATATGTAATCGTTCACCAGGGAATAAATCTTTGCAATATTTAAGTCTCTAAGCGTTTACCAGTGCCTTAGATTTGTTCATTCGGAGTCTCGTTCCTCGCTTACCTAAGCACATCCAAATAGGAGCAAAGCGCCGTCATACAGTAGGTGCTTTTAATAATCTTTTACGCTTGCTGAATAGTTACATATGAAAAATCTTTATTCTTGCAAATATTATAAAATATTATATTAAATAGTATAATCAATTTAAAATCATAGGATTTTTCATTTTTAAAAATTATCGTAACTATTCAGCAAGGGCTGAAAAACGTTCATAAACTCGGGCTGGATGACGGCGCTTTGCTCCTATTCAGATGTGCTTCAGCTATGTTCAAACAGGCCGGCACAGCTTACCTGCGCTATGCAAGACAGACTGTTTGAGTGCAGCTGAACAGTTATCAAATTTCTTTTCAAATTTTTCATGTTGACTGATCTGAAAAAAAAAGGGCTTTTATTATTTGGCGATTTCGGCGTCCTGCTGATTATCCTGATATTGTTGTCCTTTGTCGCCGTGCCGCCCCTGGCGGCTTATACTGAGCTGCCCCCGGATTTAAGCGAACTGAGCCTGGAAGCCCTGATGGATATAGAAGTAACTTCCGTCAGCAAAAAACCGCAGAGACTGGCTGATTCGGCCACTGCTATCTATGTCATAACCCAGGAAGACATCCGCCGTTCCGGGGTTACCTCAATTCCTGAAGCCCTGCGCATGGCGCCTGGTGTTCAGGTAGCTCATATAGACAATAACAGCTGGGGAATAAGCGTAAGGGGATTTAACAGTTTTTTTGCAAACAAACTTCTGGTTCTCATTGACGGTCGTTCCGTATACACTCCATTGTTTTCCGGGGTTTACTGGAACGTACAGGACACCATGCTGGAAGATATAAACCGCATAGAGGTGATTCGCGGCCCAGGGGCCACTCTCTGGGGGGCCAACGCGGTTAACGGCGTTATAAATATAATTACTAAAAACAGCGCCGACACCCAGGGTTATCTGCTCTCCGCCGGGGCCGGCGATCAGGAACGTGGTTTCAGCTCCCTCCGTTATGGCGATAAAATCGGGAAAAATATCACTTATCGTGTCTTCGCCAAATACTTTGATCGTGATTGCCAGGCTTCCGACACACATGATCCGGCCGACAGCTGGCATTCCCGGCGGGGCGGATTCAGGATGGATGGCAGACTTACCCATAACGATACATTTACCTTCCAGGGTGATATTTATGATACCGATACCGGCAATACCCTGGAATATTACAACCTTAGTCCACCCTATGAATATACCGGCAGCGACAGTCCTGACATGAAGGGCGGCAATATTCTCATGCGTTGGCAGCGATCCTTTTCCAGTATTTCCGATCTGGAACTGCAGGCCTATTATGATAGAACCGAACTAGATGAATCTATATATAAAGAAAGTCGTGACACCTATGATCTGGACTTCCAGCATCGCTTTCAGCCAAGTGACTTTCAGGAAATTATCTGGGGGCTGGGTTACCATTTTACCCGTGATAATATGGATGGCAATGCTTATGCCAAAGCTAATAAAACATATCATCGCTCCGATGATCTTTTCAGCGCTTTTATCCAGGATGAGATATCGCTGATCCCGGAAAAACTGACCCTGATCCTGGGAAGCAAACTTGAGCATAACGACTATACCGGTTACGAGGTTCAGCCTAATGCCCGTCTTCTCTTGAGGCCCAACAAAGATCACACTCTCTGGGCTGCCGTCTCCAGGGCGGTACGAACTCCCTCCCGGGCCGAGCATGACAGCCGGATTACCGTTGATATAAAACCTAATCCCGCAACCCCGTGGTATCCACTGCCCACAAAATACGAGCTGGTAAGCTCAACAGATTTTGATTCAGAGGAATTAACGGCCTATGAACTTGGTTATCGTTATGTGGGATTTGACTGCCTGACTTTTGATCTTGCCGTTTTTTATAATGACTACAACAAACTGCGCACCATCAGAATGATAGACCTGCAACCGCGAACTGGTTATTATTACATTGCTAATACCTTTGAGAATAACAGCAAGGGCTCGATATATGGCGGAGAAGCAGTTATTGTCTGTCGGCCTCAGGACTGGTTGACTCTGCAGGCCATCTATTCATATCAATATGAAACCCTGGAAATGACGGGTCATAATACGGCTGAAATATTAACCCATGAAATCGGCGCCAACCCGCATCATCAGGCTTCATTACGTTCTCAGCTTGATCTGCCTGAAAACATTGAGCTGGATTTCTGGTTTCGTTATGTTGATGCCCTGCCTGATAAGAATACGGATTCATATATTACCATGGATATGAGAATCGGCTGGCAACCTGTTGTTGATTTCAACCTTGACCTGGTGGGACAGAATCTGCTTGATAAAGAATTTCCGCAATGCAATAAAGGAACCCAGGGCATTGTTTCCACCGAGGTGGAACGTTCATTTTATCTTAAGGCAACCTGGCGTTTTTAGTGCCTTACTCCTGAGAATCCGTAACACAATACAAGAAAATGAAGACGTGATTTTAAAACTATTTACAACGAGTTACTCCAAGGCACTTATCCTAAAAATTCTAAGTTAACTTCCACTTTAGCGGGTTAGAAAAACCTGAAATTATAGTGCAGAAAAATACGAAAAAAATAAACCGTCTCCGGTTTTCATTCGCCTTGAGCCCTGTTTTATTATTCTGCTTATGCCTGAATACTTTTGCCGGGAATAATGTTGACCGGGAATATCGGGTCAAGGCCGCCTTTGTTTATAATTTTGCCCGGTTCACTCTCTGGCCGGACAGCGCCTTTGCCTCGCCGGACAGCCCTGTAACTATCTGTGTTTACGGTAATGATTTTTTCGGCAATAGTTTTACCCAGTTTATCGGCAAAAAAATAAAAAACAGAAAACTGGTTATTAAAAAAACCGCCACGCTGTCTCATCATCCCCCCTGTCAGATAATCTTTATCAGCAAAGCCGAGAAAGAATCCCTGCCGGAAATATTGAAAAAACTGGCCGGAAAACCGGTTCTTCTGGTCAGCGATATTGAAAATTTTGCCGACCAGGGTGGAACCATCGGTCTACTCAAGATAGACAATAAAATACGCTTTGACATTAATCTGGACACGGCCAGAAACGATCATCTGCAAATCAGTTCCCATCTTTTAAAACTGGGCCATAAGGTAATAAGTTCCAAAAAAGAGCAGATATGAGACCTGACTTTATTGAATATCTGCATAAAAAAGTTCTTCTCGGCGATGGGGCCATCGGCACCTATCTCTATGCCAGGGGCATTGAACTGGGACGGGATACCGACCGGCTTAACCTCAGCGAACCAGACTTGATCTATTCAATTCACGAAGAATATATCAGGGCCGGCAGTCAGCTTATTGAGACCAACACCTTTGGCGCCAACCGTTTTCAGCTCCAGTCCGCCGGGCCGGCAGATCGGATCAGAGATATAAACCTGGCCGGCGCCACTATTGCCCGCCGGGCTGCAGGCCCGGATATTTATGTGGCCGGTTCCATCGGCCCTACCGGCATTGATGATCTGGAAAGGGAAGAACAGGCTGCCGCAGACATAGAAGACGCCTTCAGGGAACAGATTGAAGCCCTGCTGGAGGGCGGGGTTGATCTTCTCCTGTTTGAGACCTTCACCAGCCTGGAGGAATTACTGCCGGCCATTAAAATTGCCAGAACCATAACCGATGTGCCGATCATTGCCCAGATGGCTTACCCGGCAAAAGGAAAAACCAGCCTGGGAGTTGATGCCTTGACCTGCGGCCTGGCTGCACTCGAAGCTGGAGCCGATGTGGTGGGCGGCAACTGCGGGCGGGGCGTCTCTACCCTGCTTACCGCCATTGAACATCTGTCTCCCCTGAAAGAACGGGCCCCGTTATCCGCCTTTCCCAATGCCGGTTTCCCGGAAATTGTCGGCCACCGCATGGTCTATCCGGCCCAGCCTGCTTACATGGGCCAGGTACTGACCGAAATGATCAAACTGGGGGTACGGCTGGTTGGCGGCTGCTGCGGCACCACTCCTACTCATATTCATGAATTTCAAAAGCTGCTGCGGATAAAAAAACGCCCTCTGGCCCGGATTACCGCTATTGCAGACGAGGCTGACCCGACCGCCGGCAGGGAACAGGAAAAAACAGGCTGCGGCCGGCTGCTGCGGGAACTGCCGGCGGATCGGTTACCTGTTTTTGTTGAGCTTGATCCGCCCACTCATCTTGATGTCGGTGGAGTTATCCAGGGAGCGCACAGCCTGAAAAAAAGCGGGGCCGATGTTATAACCCTGGGCGAAAATCCCTTAGCCGTGCTGCGGGCCGACAATATGGCTCTGGCCCATCGTATCCAGCAGGATGTCGGGATTAAAACCGTAATTCACCTAACCGGCAGGGACAAAAATCTTCTCGGGCTCCAGGCCCAGATCATGGGAGCCCACATTCTGGGGATCCGGGGTATTCTGGCCGTTACCGGCGATCCGGCTTCTTCCAGCGATCAACCGGGGGTCAGTGGCGTGTTTGATGTCAAATCCTTTGGTCTGATGCGAACAATCAATCTTTTCAATCAGGGATTCAACCTCGCGGGCCGGGATATGAAGGAAAAGTGCGATATCTCCATCGGCGGCGCCTTCAGCTACCGACCCTTGCGCCCGGAAAACCAGATCAGACGGCTGGAGCGCAAGGCTGCCCTGGGCATGAGTTTTGTCATGACTCAACCGCTTTTTTCTGCTGAAACCGTGGAAAAAATGCTTGAGCAGACTGCTCATCTTGATCTCCTGCTTCTGCCCGGCATCTTCCCGCTCATCTCGGCCCGTAATGCGGATTTCCTCCACAATGAAGTGCCGGGCATTACTATACCTGCAGAAACAAGAAAAACCTTGTGGCTTTACGATAAGGTGGAGGATCAGCGTAAGGCGGCCATGGAAATAACCTGGAATTTGATCAGCAAAATAGCTCCGTTAGTTGACGGACTTTACCTGATCAGCCCTTTGAATAAATGGAAAATTACTTCCCGGCTTACCAGAGATATCAGGCAGGCGGGTTGGAGCGGCAGCGGTAAAATAAAAAAATTCAGCACTGCCGATAAATGAATTTCATCTAAGGGTTCACTCAAAAGTAAATTAGTGCCTTACTCCTGAAAATCTGTAACAAAAAACAAGAAAATGAAGACATGATTTTGAAACTATTTACAACGAGTTACTCCAAGGCACTTATCCTAAAAATTCTAAGTCCACTTCCACTTTAGTGGGTTAGTAGAGATAAGGTGTAATATGGACATTTAGAAAAGTGATCTGATTGCATGCAACTGCAGGCGTAGCAGGGTTACGCCTCTGGATTGCATAATTGCAGATCGATTTTCTAAATGTTCAGATTGCGCCTCGGAATGTGAAGTTATTTTTGAGTGAGCCCTTAGAATGCGAAGTTATTTTTGGGTGAGCCCTAAGCAAGTATTAATTGACAAAAAAAATGAACGAAACATATAAAAGGAACATTAATGACAAATCAAATTTTACCAAACCAGCATTGCTGTACCAATTTTTTCCCAGCCTCCCACGTGCATCAAAATTCGTCCGTGAATTCACTAAAACACGGACGAATTTTAACGGTAAAACCAATTGTTACCGTTACCTGTTTTGTTGTCATGGCTCTGACCGTATTCTTTTGTTCTTCCGCCATGGCCCTGACAAACAACCTACCCTATGATTTAAGCGAACTGAGCCTTGAGGATCTGATGAACATCGAGGTAACCTCGGTGAGCAAGGAACCGCAGAAACTCTCTGACTCGGCAGCGGCAATCTTTGTCATCACTCAGGAAGACATCCGGCGCTCCGGGGCAACCTCAATTCCGGAAGTTCTGCGCCTGGCGCCCGGCGTGCATGTAGCACGGATTGACACCAGCAAATGGTCAATCAGCATTCGTGGTTTTAATTCACGTTTTTCCAACAAGCTGCTGGTACTGATTGACGGTCGCTCGGTCTACAGCCCGCTCTATTCCGGGGTGTACTGGGATGTCCAGGATACCATGCTGGAAGACATTGAGCGGATAGAGGTCATTCGCGGCCCCGGTGCCACCTTGTGGGGAGCCAACGCGGTAAACGGCGTAATAAATATAATCACCGGAAACTCCTTTGATACCCAGGGAACCCTGATAAGCGCCGGAACCGGCAACCAGGAAAAAATGTTTACTAACGGCCGGTACGGCGGGGCAATAAATGATAAAACCAGTTACAGAATTTACGGAAAATATTTTGACCGGGACAAATCCACGGCTGATGATCACCGGGCCGAGGACGGCTGGGATTCACGGCGCGGCGGATTTCGGCTTGACAGCCGGCTGACGGCTGCGGATTCCCTGACCATACAGGGTGATATCTATGATAATGAAGCAGACCAGACCACATCAGTAAGCATGATGCAGACGCCTTACCGGAAAACTTTTGCCGAGACCACCGACCAGTCAGGCGGCAACCTGCTTCTCCGCTGGCAACGGACATTTTCAGATACGACCGGGCTTGAACTGCAGGCCTATTATGACCAGACCGAGCGGCACGAGTATGTCCTTGATCAGGAATTAGACATTTATGATTTTACCCTCCAGAATCATTTTCAGCTAAGCCGTGCTCAACATGTAATATGGGGAATGGATTACCGCTTTTGCCGGGGCGACGTTACAGGAAATCAGGGCATCCGGATGCGGCACAGCCATTGCAGCAAGGAACTTTTCAGTACCTTTATTCAGGACGACATCGCTGTTATCCCGCAGCAGCTCCATCTGATTCTGGGCTCAAAGTTCGAACATAACGGTTTTACCGGCTATGAAGTTCAGCCTAACGCTCGCCTGCTCTGGACGCCGAATGAAAATCACGTCTGCTGGGCCGCTTTTTCCCGGGCCGTTCGCACTCCAGGCCGGATTGAACGTGACGGTCATGTGCAGATAATCATCCCGCCCCAGGGCGGGATGCCGGAACCAACGATTATGCAGCTTGAGGGAACAGAAGATTATGATGCGGAAGATCTGCTGGCCTATGAGCTGGGTTACCGTTTTCTGGGAATAGACAACTTTTCCGTCGATATTGCCGCCTATTACAGCGATTATGACGACCTGGAGACCATTGAAACCCAAAACTCTCCGCCGAATATTATCAAGACCCTGGATAATTTGATGAGCGGTGCTGCTTACGGCCTTGAGGCTGCAGTTGAGTGGCAACCCCTTGCCTGGTGGCGGCTGACGGCCGTCTATGCCTATGAGAATGTTTCGCTTGAGCTTAACGATGGCAGCCGGGATTACAGCTCTTTGAGCGCAGCGGAAAAAGACACGCCCCACAATCTCGCCTCTCTGCGCTCAAGCATGGATTTGCCGGCCGACATGGAACTTGATATCTGGTGCCGCTATGTAGACGCTTTAAAAGAACATAAGGTTGACAGCTATATAAATATGGATATCAGGCTGGCCTGGCAGGCCCGGCCCGGCCTGGAAATTTCCCTGGTCGGCCGGAATATCCTGGACAGTGAGCAGATGGAATATAACAGGAGCAGCATGGGCAACAAGCCTACAGAGGTGCCGCGCAGTCTCTATTTCAAGACAACCTGGAATCTATAAAGTTTCACCCTTGACGATTTCGTAAAAACCTGTTTTACCATGAAGGACACTAAGAAAAATCGTAAAATCAGCATATTAAATTCATGTTCTTTATGAACTTCATGGGTAACTACTCATGGGGTAAGCGCTATAACTTCGCTAACCCCTGTAATTGTAACTGGTTACAGGGTGCCGTAGATTTTCGTGATCGGGTCGGCGCA
>JANTGB010000039.1 GCA_024763115.1 Desulfobulbaceae bacterium
TCGTTTGGGACTTCGAAGCATACTTGTGCTATTCGAGAAGGCCCAAACGGGCGAAGAGGTAAGCGTAGACTCCGTGAGGTGCTGGTGAACGCTTACACCAAACCTATAATACATGATAGCTCCAGTAACAGGCCTGCGGCCTCACATTTCTTTGATCCCGGAACAGCTTCTGGCGCCGGATGAAACTCTTATCATTGTTGATGATGATGATGCCATCCGCCAGCCGCTGACAATTTATTTTGCCGACCGTGGTTATCCGGTAGAAGAATCAGTTACCGCAGCTGACCTGAAAAATATTCTGGCTCATCGCCGGGTAGCCCTTATTTTACTCGATATTAACCTGCCGGATGCTGATGGTTCCGACCTGGTGCCGGAAATCCGGGCTCAATATCCTGAGGTGGCAATTGTCATGCTGTCCGGGGTTGCGGATATTAACGTAGCCATGGACTGTATCCGCAGCGGCGCTGACGATTATATCTCCAAGCCCGTGCAATTTAACGAAATTCTCCATGTTGTCCGGAAGGCATTGGAAAAGCGGTACCTGATATTGGAAAACCGCCGCTACCAGAGCGATCTGGAACTGGCCAATTTCCGCATTGATCTCCTGCAGCAGCTGTCGCAGAAAATGAATTCCGTTTATTTGAGCACCAATGTTCTGGATGAAATTCTCAAAGTTATCCTGGTCGGTATTACCGCCGAAGAAGGTCTGCGGTTTAATCGCGCCTTTCTTGCCATGTTTGACGAAAAAGGAGAATATCTTCGGGGGCGTTTGAGTATCGGCCCGAACTGCCGGGAAGAGGCGACTGCTATCTGGTCGGAAATGCGGAAAAAAAAATTAGAATTTATTGATATTGTCAAGAACCTGCCTTCATGTGAAAAAGGCGATAATGAAGTCAGCCGGATTATCAAGTCATTATGTATTCCGGTGACAGACATCGACAATATTCTGATACAGGCTGCCGGGCAGCGGAAAAGTATTAATGTTGTTCATGGCCAAAGCCCTATTCCCGTCCCGCCGGAACTCTTGAAACTGCTCGATGAAGACAGTTTCGTTATCGTGCCGCTTTATTCGCCGGGACGAACCCTGGGGGTAATTATTGCCGATAATTATATTACCGGTAAACCAATCCTGTCCGGTCATATAAGCGCCCTGGAACTGCTGGCCAGCCAGGCAAGCCTGGCAATTGAACATAGCCACCTCTATATGGATATGCAGATGACCATTGGTGAGCTGGAAAGCCTCAATTACGAGCTGGATCAAAACAAGGATCTGCTGGTTGAAGCGGAGCGTTATTCCGCTATTGGCCAGATGTCGGCCCAGATGGTGCACGTTATTCGCAATCCCATCACTTCAATCGGCGGCGTTTCCCGAATCCTGGCCCGGAAAAGTAAAGACCCTGACTTAAAAAAATATCTTAATGTAATTATCAAGGAAACCGATCGTCTGGAAAAAACCATGGATGAGCTTTTCAGTTTTGTCAATAATGTTGATTTCGACAAAAAGAACGGCTGCCTTTATCCGGTGATCAAACAGTCTCTCCAGCTGCTCTATGGCTCAATGAAAAAAAATAAAATCAGCTGTGAAACCAATCTGCCTGATCCTGATCCGGTTATCTACATGGACAGCCGGCAGGTCAACCAGATATTTCTGCACCTGTTTCGTAATGCTATTGAGGCCATGCTTAATGGCGGTAAACTGACAATTTCGGCTGAAACCCTGGATGACAAGGTTAATATTACTATTAGAGATACAGGTCACGGGCTTTCCGAATATCATATAAATAAGGTTAAAGATCCTTTTTTTACTACCAAAACTTACGGAACCGGCATGGGACTGACCATGGTGGACAGACTGGTTACCGGTCACGGCGGATCATTCAGTCTGCATCGGCTTGATTCAGGTCTTGAGGTAGTTGTCAGCCTGCCGTTGGCTGAAAAAAAACAGCGCTCCCTTGCGGATTAACAATCTTTTAAACATAAAACAGGCAAAATCCGACCAACAGTCTGGTGCAATTTCGGTCGGCAAAGGCCCGGCACGGCAACTTGAACTGCTGCCCGGTCGTCTTTTAAAGGCGACCGTGCTTGATTATCTGCCGGACGGCAAAGTACTCCTTGATGTTGACGGTCGGCAGATAACCGCCCGGAGCCGGATCCCCCTTGACAAAACAACCCTCTGGCTGGAGGTTCAGCAGGGTGGAGAAACTCCTCTTCTCGGCCTGGCCGAAAAAAAAGGGGCGGTTCGGCAATTCCTTAAATTTTTTCTCTCATCCGGCAACGATTTAACCAGGGCCGTTGATTTACTTAATAATTTTAATGCGGCCCAGCCTGATAACCTGCCGCCGGAATTTCACTTCCTCCGGATTTTCAGACAAGTTGTCGCGAACGGCAATGGGGCGCCCGAGAATATACTTAAACTCCTCCATTTGCTTGGCCGGCCGGTCAGCCCGAATGATCAGACACCGTCCCTTACCGAACAGTTAGCCCGTTTGATTGACAACATCGACCAGCAGACCTCCAAGTCAGGTGAAGATATTAACATTCTGAAAAAAATGGGCGAGTATCTGGAAATTATCCATGATCTGAACCGGCGGCAGGCTCCGGCCAACCAGGAAGATTTATTTCTGTATCCCTGCTTTTTTGCCGGAGAAAGCGGCTGGGGACAATGGATGTTCAGTGCGGATCAAGACAGGGACAAAGCGCAGACAAAAAGCTGTCAGATTAATTTTTTTCTGGAAATGAGTAAAGTCGGTGAGCTGCATTGTCAACTGCTGGTGGCTGAAAAGAATATTCAGGGACGTTTTTTCTGTGCGTCCGAGAAGGTAGTGAGCCATTTTACCGGCTTACTCCCTGAGCTGGAAAAAATTTTGACCGGAATGGGATACCGGCGGGTAACCTTATCCTCTCAGCCTTTGTCCGCCCCCTTAATGGGACAATTGCAGAAAAAACTGGAAGAAAAAAGCGGCAGGGCGGCAGTATCAATTGTTGACCTTAAGGCCTGAAAAAGGTCGAGGTATTATTCTTGAGTAAGTTTCTTGGCCGGACGCTGCCAGGAAATGATCATACCCAGCAATGCTATCGCCATTGCCCCGACAAATGACGAGTGCAGGGCGGAAATAAACTCATCGGCATAGGCGGGAGAAAAATCCTTCATATCCAGCCCCCCGCTCATCCGGCGGAAAAAAAAGGAAAAGGATAAACCGGACAAACCAATTCCCAGCATCATTCCCAGGTTACGGGCCGTGGCCAGGAGAGCAGCCACCGTACCGCTCTGCTCTTTTGAACTGCGGCCCAGCACGGAAGAACTGTTTGGCGAAAGAAAAAGCGACTGGCCGATTCCCAGACATCCCAGTTTCAGCCAGACAGTGAAGACCGTGTCGTGAATATCAAGGCCTGAGAGCAGAAAAAGGCTTAAGGCCAGCAGGGCCAGGCCAAGGGTTGAGAGAATTTTTGCTCCGACATAATCGGCCAGCCAGCCGGCCGCAGGGGCAAAAAGCAGAGCAGCTGAGGGAATAGCAAGCATTACCAGGCCGATGCGGGAGGGGTCAAATTCAAGAATATTACTTAAATAAAAAGGAATCAGGATAAGGGCAAAAAACAGAACCAGAAAAGAAATAAGCGCACAGGTGATCCCAATAGAAAAATATCTTTGTTTCAGCAGAACCAGAGGGAAAACCGGATGGACAGCCAGATGTTCGGTCTTAATAAAGAGATATATTAACAATAGCAGAAAAAAACCTGAGGCAACCAGAGCAGATAAAGAAAAATTATTGCCGTGGGTGAGAAGCAGGGAGGCGCTGACCAGCAGGATAAGCCAGAGCAGGCCGCCATGCCAGTCAAAATTATTGGGAAGCCCATTAGTCTTGTTATGACGAGGCAGACAAAATATTGCCGCAACACCGGCAAGAAGGCCGATGGGGACGGATAACAGAAAAAGAGAGCGCCAGGAAAAAAAATGAATCAACACCCCGCCCAGGGATGGGCCGCTCATCAGGCCGAAGGAAACGGCAATACCGATTAAGCCCTGGCCCCGGCCCAGTTGCTGCGGCGGAAAGGCCTGTTTTATCAGGGCCGGGCCGGTTGACATCATCATTGCCGCGCCACCGGCCTGAAAAAACCGGGAAACGATCAGCCACATAAACGAATGAGACATGGCGCAGAAAAGGGAACCTGCGGCAAAAAACATCATGCCCAGGGAATAAATCCGCCCCCGCCCCAGGCGATCAGCCAGATGACCGAAAAATAACAGGGAAGTGGTAATAGTCAACAGATAGGCCATCACTACCCATTCGGTCTGGAGCAGGGTGCTGTGGAAATCAGCCATAATGGCCGGCAAGGCAATATTTACCATGCTGCTGTCCAGGGTTGAAAGAAACACGCCCACGGCAACAATGAAAAAAACCCGCCATTTTTTATTGCCTGCTTGCAAAAGTAAGGTTATCCTGTTTTTAAATTTGTTAATAAAAAATTTACGTAACTATTCAGCTGCACTTAATCTGCATCCGATCAGGCTGTTTTACATAGCATTAGGTAACTACTCACCGAGCAAGCGACTTAATTTCGCTAACCCTCGTAATTGTAAATGGTTACAGGATGCAGGTAAGCGACCATGGGGAGACTCCGGGAAATTTTTGCGATTAGGCCGGCGTAGCATATTAGTCATACGTAAGCCGGTCTTATCGCGGAAAGATCTGCTGCCCTGTGAGCAGTTACAGCATCAGTATGCTGCAACAGCCTGATCGAATACATCCCGGAGTCTTGCAATCTCGCTTACCTAAGCACATCTGAACAGGAGCAAAGCGCCGTTATGCAGCAGGTGGTTTTAGTAATTTTTTACACTTTGCTGAATAGTTGCAAATCTACTATAAAAGCATGACTGAAAAATTAAAAGGTGATTTGATGAATTCAATCAGGTTGGGCCGTTTATTTCTTTTTCTTTTCTTTTTCTGTTTAGTGACCATTCATAATTTCCAGGCCGAGGCTGCCACTAAAATGCCGCAGTTCGCTCTGCCTTCAGCCCTGGACAGTGAGGTTATCAACAGCAGTTCTTTCAACGGCAAGGTCCTGCTGGTAACCTTTTTTGCCACTTGGTGTCCCCCCTGTATCCAGGAAGTCCCTGCCATGATAAGCCTCCAGGATGAATTTAAGGGCAAAGGCTTTTCCGTAATCGGTATTGCCGTGAACCAGGACGGCAAAAAGTCGGTTAAACGTCTTATTAAAAAAATGGGAATTAATTATCCCGTGGTAATGGCTGACAGGAAAGTAATTGCCGATTTTGGCGGAGTCTACGGTATCCCGGCTTCATTTCTCGTTAATAAGCATGGTAATGTGGTTAAAAAATATCCCGGAGCCTTTCCCCATATTATTTTTGCTCAGGATATAGAAAATATGCTTAAATAACATGAATTACACTCTATTAATTGCAGTTTAATCGATTTTATAGTTGACGTGACAGGCTGTTCAGATTATTTTCATTTAACTTATTTATATATTGTAATCCGGCATAGCGCCTGATTTATGTTTCTAATTAATAATTATAGAAAGGAGAATCAGATGAGCAAAAAACTTTTATCACTGGCAATGGCAATGGCATTTACCGTAAGCATGGCAAGCGTCAGCATGGCCGGTAAGGTTAAATGTGAAGTTACTGCAGTTGATGGTCATACTGTAACTATGGACTGTGGCAAAAAAGCCGGCAAACTGCATGTCGGCGACAAAGTTTCTGTAAAAGCTAAAAAAGCCGCTGCCGTTGAGGGTTGCTAAGTATTTCCAAAGCCGTATTATAGATTTGCAATAGTTTGAAATTACAAATCTTTTATTTGCTGTTAAAAATCATTCCATGATATTTCAGCATTGAAAGACCGTTTGATCATTATTTGATTAAACGGTCTTTTTTTTGTGTAAAAGAGCAGATTCCGGTCGCCTGCGGCTGACCGGAATTATGATGAAGAATGACTGACAAGGAATAAAGATGGTTTCACCACAACTTTCGGAAAAAACAAAAAAAATCTTAAAAAGGATCAGAAAAAAATTCACGGTGGACTTTGAGCCTTTGACCATCAGTGATATTCATCTGGAAATTCTCAAGGTAACCGACCTTGAGCAGTTGCTGGGCGGCAAGGATCCTTTTGCCGATGTTTCGCAATTTCCCTTCTGGATTAAATTATGGGAATCATCGCTGGTGCTGGGAGAAATGTTGGCTACCATGCCGGTTAAACCGGGGCAGACTCTCCTGGAAATCGGTGCCGGACTGGCGGCCCCGGGACTTGTGGCCGCAGCAAAGGGCTATCAGGTAACGCTGTCTGATTATGAACCGCATATCCTTGATTTTGAACGGGTAAGCGCTGCGGCAAGCAATATAAATAATATAAATTTTAAAATTATAGACTGGAATAAGCCGCCGGAAATCGACAGATTTGATATAATTATCGGGGCCGAGATTCTTTTTCGGGAAGATTTTTTTCAGCCCCTGCTCACGGTTTTTGATAAATATCTGGCTGATAACGGGGTTATTTTAATGGCCCATGATGTGCGGCGCAAAAGCCTGGCTCAGTTTCTGCCCCTGGCTGAAAAAAATTATAATATCGGCACTAAGGCTAAAAAAATGCGTAAGGAAAACGAGGAATTGACAATTCTGCTTAATCGGTTAACTAGAAAATAAGGTTCCAAGGTTCCAAGGTTCCAAGATTCCGAGGTTCAAAGGTTCAGGGGTTATACCTCCAGCCTCGGGGCTTGGAACCTCTGCACCTCTGAACCTTTGAACCCGGAACCTATTATAACCACAGGTGTTACATCCATGCCGATTTATGAATATGAACATCTTGATTCAGGTTGTGAGCTCGGTAAAATATTCGAGTTGCGCCAGTCGCTGAACAGCGAAAAACTGGAAAGCTGTCCCAAATGCGGCCGGCCGGTGAAAAGACTTATCTCCCTGTGCGCCATCAGTACGCCCAAGACCAACAGCGATCTCAAAAATCACGGCTTTACCAAACTGGTGCGAAGAGATAACGGGATATACGAAAATGTTACAGCCACCGGTAAGGAAAGCCGTTACTGGGATGCCCGCAAGCCGGAAACCATGCCTGATTTACGCTCTAAAATAGGAGATTGATTATTTTGCAGCACCAGGATATTGACTGGAATGAAATGTGGCGGCAATGCTGCCGGCAAAAATCATGGCCCAAAAAGGATCAGACAGCCTGGGATAAACGGGCTGCCTCCTATGCCAAAAGACAGATAGGCGGTTCTTACACTCATCGTTTGCTTGAGATGATGGCTCCGGAAGTCGAGTGGACTGTGCTTGACGTGGGCTGCGGTCCCGGCACCATTGCTTTGCCCCTGGCCCGGCAGGTCAAGAAAATAACCGCTCTCGATTTTTCCGGAGAAATGCTTAAGGAACTGAAACTGCGTCTGGCTGAAGAAAAAATCAATAATGTGGAGACCAGACAGCTCTCCTGGACGGACGACTGGCAGGCGGCCGGAATTTTGCCCCATGACGTTACCCTGGCCTCACGTTCAATGTCGGTTACCGACCTGGGCCGGGCCCTGGAAAAATTAGACAACTGGGCGACGAAAAAGGTATTTATCAGCGACCGGGTGGGCAGCGGCCCCTTTGATCCTGATCTTTTCAGTGCTTTAGGCCGCTCCTTTGAGCCGGGCCCGGATTATATATTTACGATCAATATTCTTTACCGGATGGGAATTCATCCTCGGGTGGATTATATCCTTTTCCCCCAGGATAAAATTTTCAATAATCGGGAAGAGGCGATTCAAAGCTGTTTGTGGATGGCTGAAGAATTAACCGAGGCGGAAAAACCGAAGCTGGAAAGATATGTTGATGAACGGCTGCGGAAAAATCCGGATGGCAGCGTTACGCTGACCAGGAGAACGCCTGTTAAGTGGGCTATTATATCATGGGATAAAAATCAGCATAAATCACCATGAAGCACATGAAGAAAATGAAGAAAACTTCAAGACCTTCATGTCCTTCATGGTGAGAAAAAATCAAGATCTTCATGGTAAAAATAAAAAATGAAAAGAAAATTCAGCAAATTATCAAATGAGATAATTGGAGCCGCGATTGAGGTACATAAAAACCTGGGGCCGGGGCTGCTGGAATCAACATATCAACAATGCCTGACGCATGAATTCGAGTTAAGGCGAATACAGTTTAAAAAAGAATATCCCTTACCTGTCGATTATAAAGGGATTACCCTGGAGTGTGGTTACAGAGTAGATTTACTTGTCGAAAATCAGATTATTTTGGAATTGAAAAGTGTAGAACAATTAAAAAGTATACATGAAGCCCAACTATTGACCTATATGAAATTGGCAAATATCAGGCAGGGATTTTTAATCAATTTTAATGTACCTCTTTTAAAACAAGGGCTCAAAAGCTTTGTATTATAAGATCACCATAAATCACCATGAAGTTCATGAAGAAAACTTCAAGAGCTTCATGTCCTTCATGGTGAGAAAAAAATATTCATCATGGTGACAAAGGAGTCTATATGCGAATAATGATAGTCGGCGCCGGCCAGGTGGGCTACCATTTATGCGAAAAACTGTCGGTTGAAGGCCAGGAAGTCGTCCTGGTTGATACTGATGAGCCCAAGCTGCGGCGCATTGAGCGGGAACTTAATATCCTGCCCATGCCGGGCAGCGGAGCCTCGGCCCGGGTTCTGGAAGAAGCGGGTATTGAACAGACTGATCTCTTTATCGCGGTAACGGACAGCGATGAGGTCAATCTTATTTCCTGCATCATGACCAAACAGTATAATGTAAAAACCAGGGTGGCCAGGGTGCGTAACGAAGATTTTTACGATTCGGGCCAGTCCCTTAACGAAAAAGCCATGGGCATTGATCTGTTGATAAGTCCTGATCATGCCATGACTGAAGAAATCATTGAGCTAAGTATAGTCTCCGATGCCTTTGACGTGGCCGAATTCGCTGATGGTCAGGTAGAACTGCTGGGCTACGAAATAATGCCCGGCAACCCCCGCATCGGCTGTTCCCTGCAGAAACTGCAGACCCTCCAGAGCCAGAATAACTTTGTTATGGTCGCCATTCTTCGCGGTGAAGCAACCATCATCCCCAGGGGCGAGCACGAGATAATGGTGGGCGATAAAATTTATCTGGTAGTACGCAAAAAGGATCTGGCGGAAGTAGAAAGCCTTTTTCAATTTACCAGCAAGGCACCGAAAAATGTCTTTATCATCGGCGGCAGCGCCATCGGCTACATGGTGGCCCGGCAGATGGAAAAGAAAAAAATTAATGTCAGGCTGGTTGAGGAAAACCCGGAACGTTGCGAGGAACTCTCCGGCCTGCTGGAAAACACGGTTGTCCTTAACTTCGACGGCCTTGAGGCCCACGATCTGCTGGAGGAAGGCATTGACCAGGCCGATCTGGTCATCTCCGTGACCAACAGCGACACCAACAATATATTATCCAGCCTGCTGGCCAAGCATCATGGGGCCAAGAGGTCCATTACCCATATAAGCCGACCGGATTTCATTCCCCTGCTCGGTAAGCTGGGAATTGACGTGGCCTTAAGCCCGCGGCTGGTAGCCGCCAACATGATTCTCCGTTTTGTCCGGGGCAGCGGCAATATTATTTCCGCCACCACCTTAAAAGGCAGTGACGCCGAAGTTGTGGAAATAAAGGTGCCGGACAGGGAAGATATTACTGGTATCCCTTTAAAATCATTAAATTTCCCCCAAAATTCCGTCTTGGGCGCCATAGTCCGCAAGGGCAAGGTCATTATTCCCTCGGGTGATACCAGGCTTAAGCCGCAGGATAATCTGGTTATTTTCTTTGTTGGCGGGGCGATTGAAAATGTTGAAGATTTTTTTAAGTAAGTTAGTAAAGCCCCTGAGGAATTTTTCATGCGCATAGGCGGAGTTTTTAATATTATCGGCAAGCTGCTGATTCTGCTCTCCCTTTTTCTCCTGACCCCGATCCCCTTCAGCTATTATTTTGCCGACGGCATGTCCCATGTCTTTGTCCTCTGTTCCGGACTGGGCGCCTTGTCCGGCGGAATTATCCTGGCGATTTTCGCCCCTGAGGCTGATCTCGGCTATCGGGACGGATTCGCAGTAGTGGTGCTGAGCTGGCTGGGCCTGGCCTTTCTCGGTGCCCTGCCTTATTATTTCAGCGGAGTGGACTATAGCTGGGTGGACTGTTATTTTGAATCCATGTCCGGCTTTACCACCACCGGCTCTACAATTTTTACTGATATTGAGGCCCTGCCGGAAAGCGTGCTGTTCTGGCGCGCGGTTACTCACTGGCTGGGCGGTATGGGAATAATCGTTCTTTCCCTGGCCATTCTGCCCCTGCTCGGAGTGGGCGGCATGCAGCTTTTTCAGGCGGAAATGCCCGGCCCGACCAAGGACCGCCTTGCCCCCCGGATCCAGGACACGGCCCGCATCCTCTGGGGAGTATATCTGCTTTTTACCTTACTGGAAATTTTCCTGCTCATGCTGGGCGGACTTGATTTTTACGATGCGACCTGCCATGCCTTCGCCACCCTGGCCACGGGCGGATTTTCCCCCCATAACGCCAGCGCCGGACATTTCCAGTCCGCCTATGTTGAATATGTTATCCTGGCCTTCATGTTTCTGGCCGGAATCAATTTTTCCCTTCATCATCGAGCCCTGTGGACCGGAAAAATTTTCACCTACTGGGAAAATGAGGAATTTCGTCTCTATTTGACCTTAATCGGCGCGGCTACCCTGATAATTCTCGGGGTCAATATGTTTCATCATGTTTTCACTGATCTCTTCAGCGGCTTCCGTACCTCTCTTTTTCAGGTGTTGACCATCATCACTACCACCGGCTTCGGTACAGCCGATTTTGACCAGTGGCCGGCAGTCTGCAAACTGCTGCTGGTTTCCCTGATGTTTGTCGGCGGCTGCGCCGGTTCCACGGGCGGCGGGATCAAGGTGGTACGTATCCTCCTCTTTTTTAAATACGCCCGGCTTCAGCTCCGTAATCTTATTCATCCCAGGGCCGTGGGCGCCATTAAAATGGGCGGCGAAAAGGTGCCCAGGGAAGTAATGATCTCCATTCTCGGATTTTTTGCCATTTATATTGCCGTCTTTTTCGTTGCCGGTATTATTGTCACCATGACCGGCGTAGATATTCTCACCGGCACGACTTCGGTAATCGCTACCCTGAATAATATCGGCCCCGGCCTCCATCTTGTCGGCCCGACTCAACATTTCGGTCATCTGCCGGCCACGGCCAAGGTCGTTTTGATCTTCTGCATGCTGGCCGGCCGCCTGGAACTTTATACGGTTGCCGTGTTGCTTACCCCTGATTACTGGGCCATGGCCCGCAAGCCGGTCTGGCGCTGGGAGCTTAACCGGCAGAGGTTGGAAAGGGCGGAAGCAAAAGGTGAAGTATGAGTAACTGCTCACAGGGCACCGCATCTTCGGAGTCTCGCAGGCTCGCTTGCCTCCGCCATCTGCCCGGCTTACGTATAACTAATACGCGGCACCGGACTGATGACGAAAATCTCCCGGAGTCTCCCGCTGGTCGCTTACCTGCACCCTGTAAACAGTTACAGTTTTGTGGTTTTCACGTTATGAGTTTTAAAGTATGAGTAGTTACGACTATGATATTGTCGTGATCGGCGCCGGACACGCCGGTTGCGAGGCTGCTCTGGCTGCGGCCCGGATGGGGTGCCGAACCGCTGTTGTCACCATCAATGCCGATTGTATCGGGGCCATGTCCTGCAATCCGGCCATCGGCGGCCTGGCCAAGGGCCATCTGGTCAAGGAAATAGACGCCCTGGGCGGGGAAATGGCCAAAAATATCGATGCTACTGCTATCCAGTTCCGCCGTCTGAACACCAGCCGGGGGCCGGCGGTCTGGTCGTCCAGGGCCCAGGCCGACCGCCTGCTTTACCGGCTGCGGATGAAAAGCGTGCTGGAAAAACAGCCCAACCTTGATATCCGTCAGACCGTGGCCGACCGGCTGCTGGTTGAAAACGGCAGGATAAGCGGGATTGTCACTTCCCTGGAAGAGACCATAACCTGCCGGGCCGTGGTCATCTGCACCGGCACCTTTTTAAACGGTCTGATTCATATCGGGCTTAAATCTTTTCCGGCCGGACGCATGGGCGATGT
>JANTGB010000040.1 GCA_024763115.1 Desulfobulbaceae bacterium
CGCGATCAGTCCGGCTTACGTATGACTAATACGCTGCGCCGACCTGATCACGAAAATCTACGGCACCCTGTAACCAGTTACAATTACAGGGGTTAGCAAAGTTAGGACGCTTACCCCATGAGTAGTTACTATTTTTTTAATATTGATTAGCCACTAAAATTTTAATACAAGGAATACAAAATGCCTATTTACGAATATCGCTGTCAGGATTGTCGGAAAAATTTTGAGACTATCGTCCTTTCAAAAAATAACTCCGCAACAATTTCCTGTCCTGAATGCGGCAGTAACAATGTCAAAAAGAAAATATCCGCTTCCAGCTATCGTCTGACCTCATGCGGCCCAACCCTGCCTACTACCGCCCTGGGCAGCTGTTCCGGCAAATCAGGCTTTTCCTGAGCATAAACAAATCGGCCGGTTGGCCGAAAAAATATGATATGGTCATGCAGTCTGCATCGCTAAAGGTAGTTTAATGGTGAAAGTGGTCATGCCATGATTAACATGAATGTCAATGCTGCCGTGGTGGGTCAGGATAAAACGTTGAATAATATTTAACCCCCGCCCCTTAACCTGGCCTTTCCTGACCTGTTCAATCCGGTCAGCCGGAATTTCACCACTGTTGCTGACCTGTAGACAAGCCATGTTGTTTTCCCGGCAGCATTTCATCAGCAGGGAACCGCCGCCATGGGGGATAGCCTTAGTGGCATTATGGAGAAGATTATCCAGGACACGTTCAAGGCCGAAAAGCGGGCAGCTGACCAGTAAAGTTTCTTCACTATATTCCGTTGATCTGAAAATATCGTGGCGATTATATTCCCTTATAGCCTCTTCGTTAATCTGGAAACGCCGCCTGGCAATGGAGGCAAAATTAAGCAGCTCCTTTTTGTCATCATCGGCAACCGTCAAGGCGATATCCTGGAGCCGGGATGTTTCGCCGGCAACAACATCCAGATATGAGGTTAATTTAGCAGCTATTAAATTAAGATCATTACTCTGGAGAAGCTTTTGAGCCCGTTTGGCCAGGCCCGCCACTGCCACGGCAGGATTTTTCAAATCATGGAGCATATCGCTCAAAAATTCCAGTTTCGAGGCCTTGACAATCTCTTTTCCAAAGAAAATAAGCAGTTCAATTTCTTCATCAGTAAAAAATTTCTTCTGGTCGGAGGCATAAAATACCAGGACATGCCGGACTTCGCCATCAAGCTTGAGCGGTACCAGCAGGATCGAGTGAATTTGCTGTTCCTGGACAAATTTTCCCATTTCCCTGCTTATCAGTTTACTCTGTAGTGGTTCCTTTATCAGCAGATAGGAAGGCGCGATACGCTCACTTGGATTATCGCCATAAGCGGCATTATCATTGATTGCTGCGGCAAAATATGGATGATGACTTACCTTGAAATTGTGGCCCGGCTCATGGTAGGTAAGATTTAAGGGGTAGGCCGCTTCCATACGCAGATATTGCCGGTCATCGGAAAGGGTGAACAGGGAACAGCAGCGAACTTGAATAAACTGGCCCAGTTCCGGAATTATGAGAACAAAAAAATCTTTAAGTTTAATTCCCTGGCGATTACTTATAGTTCGAAAAATTCTATCGGAAATTTTTTCTTTACGCCTGTTTAGTTCTTTAAGATTAAGAATTTTCTTTTGGGCAAGGACAAAACTTACCCGGCGGGACAAGAGCTCGGCATAGGTTATTTCCACCGTACTGAAATGTTTATTCTCCCGGCAATAATAAATCTGCATGGCTCCCAGCAGATCGTCATTGGTCTCGGAAAATCGGGGAATGTGGAGGGGAATTGCCAGCAGAGAATTAAAGCCTTTTTCTCGGATAATATTTTTATCCTTGTACAAGGGATCATTTAGGATACTGGGCACCACAATGCTTCTGTTTTCCTGAACCACCCTGCCTGCTATTGTTTCCAGGACGGGAATGGCAGACGGCCGAAAATCATCATCCAGGCCATGGGCGCCAAAGGCCAGCATTCTAAATGATGTAGGGTCGAACAGCCGGATAGACACTGCTTCGGCCTGCACCGCTTTAACGATAATTGCGGCTGCTTTTTTCAGGATTTTCGCCTCGGACAGGGCTGGATCAATCTTGACGATTTGCTCTACTTCACTGACTATTGAGGAAAGACATTTCTGAAAATAATCCTCATCAATAATTTCAACAAGTTTATCCACCTCCGGTGGAGACATACCAAAGTCGTGGATAATCTGATTCTCTTTTAGAAATTTTTTCAGGCTTCTTTTCATAGATTGAATTCAGGCTGTTTTTTTATCATTAAGCGATGATTTTTTTATTATATAAAATAAAAACACGGAAAACCAGATTTATGTTAATTTGTTGGTATGGTAAAATTAACGTAACTATTCAGCAAAGGGCTAACCCACTAAAGTGGAAGTAGACTTAGAATCTTTAGGACTCTTTTCAGTACCCCCTCGGAGTCTAGCGCTTACCTGAGGGGTGAAAGTGCCTTGGAGTAACTCGCTGTAAATACTTTTAAAATTACGTCTCCAGTTTCTTATTTTTTATTACATCTTCTCAGAAGTAAGGCACTAAAAACTACCTAAACCACCGTGCCGTATGTAACTGTTCAGATGAAGCGCAGCTGAATAGTTACAAATTAGCATGCTTGGGGATGTCCATTATATGAAAAAGTAACTGCTTACAGAGCACCGAATTGATTCAACGCTTACCTTTTTTTTACAGGCTGCCCGGCTCATGAATGACTAATACGCTACGCAGGACTACCTGCGAAAATTTTCCGGAATCTCCCGCCGGTCGCTTACCGGTGCCCTGTAACCGGTTGCAAACACAGTAACTACTCACGGAATATGCGTCCTGACCTCGCTAACCACCGTAACCGTAACTGCTTACCATGAAAACAATAAAAAATAAATATAATGCGATTTTTGTAACCGGCACCGACACCGGGGTCGGCAAAACTTTTATCTCTTCGCTTTTGCTTGGTTTTTTGCGAAGAAAGGGGATTGACGCCGGTTACCAGAAATGGCTGAGCAGCGGAGGATGTGGCTGTGCCGATCTCGATTTCTGCCTTCAGCAAAATAATATTGCCCCGGAAAGTGATACCGCGAATTTACAGACAGTATATTGTTTTGAATATCCTGCCGCTCCTCACCTGGCAGCAGAGCTGGAAGGGAAAAAGGTCAATCCGCAACAGATTATTTCATCTTTCCGCAAATATACGCAACAAAAGGAGCTGATTGTGGTCGAAGGAGTAGGCGGACTGCTGGTTCCTGTACATCGAAACCTGCTGCTTGCCGACTTTGTCACTCCTTTAGGATTGCCTACCCTGATCGTTGCCCGCAGCGGGCTGGGAACAATAAATCATACATTGCTGACTGTTGAGGCCCTGCGTAACCGTAACCTTCCATTGTTAGGAGTAATTTTCTCCGATGATGAAAATGATGATCAATACGATGAAATGCTCCTGGTGGACAACATGCGGACAATAGCCGATTTCGGCAAGGTTACTGTTTTTGGTCGGATAAGGCGTTTTGCGACTTATGTTGAGGCTGAAGAACAGTTTTTTCCTGCCGGGGAATTGCTGCTGCAATCACTGAAGAATTTTATTCCCGATTTTCCGGTGCCTTGAATAATTTTAAAATAGTAACTACTCATGGGGTAAGCGCCTAATGAGTGCAAACTGGAGTATTTGTAACTGCTCGGAGTCTGCGCTTACCTTAAGGGTGCAGGTAAGTGAACGAAGTGAGACTCCGTGTGCTTTATGTGTGCGTGATCAGGCCGGCGGGGCATACTAATGATGTAAAACGGCATTATCGCGCGCAGATGAAGCGCAGCTGAATATTTACAAAAAGAGAAATAAATCATGCAACCTGACAAAGATGAACAAAAAATATTATTTTTGGGGTCAAATGTTAAAATTCATAACCTGCCGATAAAGGAGGTAAGCCTGATCGAAGAAGGTAGTCTTCCTTCCTATGGTTACAACCCCGCAGATTTTGTTGAGCTGTTGGCCGGTGATGTTGCTGTGGAATATGGTCGTCTGGATCAATGTATAACCTGGCTCGCCTCCTTTTTAACAGCCGCAGATCTGACTCACAGAATTACCGCAATAACCTATGGTGAACAAAAGAATATTTTTCAGATATTTCGCAAGAGGCAGCGACCGGAAATCGACAAGGATCATGGCTGGTTCATGGTGCATCAGATTTTGCCCTATGCCGGACGAGGCAATGATGAAAAAGCCCTGGTAGTGACCGATGACAATCAAAGGGAGCTAAGCGGTCATAATGGCATAATGGTTATTGATGACGGTGGGCGGCCACCCGCTATTGCCGCTGAATTAAAAGAACTGAACCCTGATGCCTGGGTTATTGCCATGGGGATCAGCGTAGCTCACTGGACGGAATGGGCCACCCATTTTGGTGAAAATTTTGTTTTATTCGGTCGTTTATCCGACCTGGAAACAACCCGCATGGAAATGGACAGCGCTGTAGTGTGGGAATCACTTGTTGCCATGTCTTTACGGGCTTTACGTTCTCCGGAGGTTGGGATATGGGATGAAGCGCGGGGCCGATTTCGCTGCCATGTTTTAATTGAAATGTTTCCCCATGGCTTACTTTCCATAAGTCCGGAAACAGTTCTTTTCCGTCATCACAAAGGCAGTCTGCCGGAAAAAAATTCATCGCGGCAGAAGGGATCAGTGCCTGCCTATGATACTCTGGTTACCTCAATGCTGGCCAAGGATTTTATTCGCATGGATGGGGTGATGAGTGGTCGCCGTTTTTTCTATGACTTTTCCCAGCGCACTCTGCTTCATTGGCAGCTGATCAATGATAACGGCTATTATTTCAATGATTCTCTGGAACTGGTAAATTTTGATTTTACCTCAACTTTTCCGGATGGCGTCCCCTGCTCTTTTCTGGATAATAATGATCCCTGTTTTATTGAACTGTCGGGTTTTTCAGCTGAATTTGACAAGAATCTGGAATTGGTTGCAGCCCAGGAGTGGACAAAAGAAAAAATGGTCGGACTGAGGGACTTTTTTAATCCTGTGGTCAAACCTGCTCCCTCTGGAGGAATATCTCCGGTTAATAACCGGTTAAGTTACATGGATGTTATTTTAGAGGTGTTGCATTATCTTAAAGAAGAAGTGAGCAGGAAAAATGGTTTTAATAACTTACGGATATTCAATGTCGGTCATTTGCGTACAACCGATCCGGTTGAAATAGGGCCTGTACTCACTGTGCAGGGTGTAATCGATTCTTATGTAAGCAAAGAGAGTTACCAGAGGCCTCTCTGCATGGGGGTTTTCGGTCCTCCGGGATCAGGGAAGTCTTTTGCCGTTAAGGAAGTGGCCAAAGTTGTCGGCACAAAATTTCACCAGGATCCTTTTGAATTTTTTGAATTTAATCTTACTCAATTTGCCGAGCCCGACGAAATTAATTCTGCTATTGATCTTATTAGGGCTTCAGTTGCCAAGGGCAAGGTGCCTATTACTTTCTGGGATGAATTTGACTGCCGTTACGACGGCCATGAATTTGGTTATCTGCGTTATTTCTTGCCATCCATGCAGGATGGGGTGACATATGTTCATGGTATTCCCTATTATATAGGACGATCTATTTTCGTTTTTGCCGGTGGCGTAAAAACAAGCTGGCAGGGAATGGAAAATCTGCTTAATCCCTTGTTGCCGCAAGAACTACAGTTGGCCAAGACCTTGAAGATTCCGGATTTCATGAGTAGATTACGGGTCGTACTTGATATTGAAGGTATTGATATTCCAGAAAAATTGTTGCGTGACTCGGCAAGTAGAGCTGAAGTGGAAGAACTGCGTCGAATTTTACTGAAACGAGCCTTTATTATTGCCCACCAAATGGATACCCACTGGAAAAAAGCGGCACGAAAAACATCAGGCCTGTTGCTTCGGTTACTTATTGCTCAGTACAAATTCGGAGCCCGTTCCATTGAGGCGGTAATCGAGGCCAGCCGTGCCGCTGACCGGCTGGTTTACGGACTGCCGGAACTTATCGGGCCGTCCGGGGCCAGGATTCATGCAGTCTGGCGGTTTGAAATGGAGAGACGGCTTGACCGGATAAGAAAAAAACGAGGTATGCGAGCTGTATGGTAACAATAGAAAAACATAAGCTTATCAATATAGTAATTATTTTCTTTTTTCTCTGGAGTAATATTTTTATTAACTGCAATATGGCTCGGGCTTTTTCGGTAAAGGAAGAGCGGGAATATGGAGAAAAACTTCTCACTGTAGTCCGTCTGCAGTTCAGGCTTCTTGAAGACCCTGATATATCACAATATATTAATAACCTGGGCCGGGAAATCCTCAGCGTCACCGGTTCCCAATATTTTCATTACCATTTTTATGTGATCAAAAACAAAATATTTAATGCCTTTGCCGCTCCCTCAGGCCTGGTATTTATCCACTCCGGCTTAATTCTGCAGATGGATGATGAAGGTGAACTTTTCAGTGTTATGGCCCATGAGTGCGGCCATGTGAACAGCCGTCATATAGCTGATCGAATCAATAAATCAGGCAAGGTTACTGCTGCTACCCTGGCCATGGTACTGGCTGGAATTGCCATGGGCGGCGGAGCCTTGACCCAGGCCATGATTACCGGCGGACTGGCCACAGGTGCCAGCATGAATCTTAAATTCAGCCGTCAGGACGAGGAAGAGGCGGACAGACTGGCATTTAAATGGGTAGTGGCGACTAATCGTAATCCGGCGGATATGGTTAAAATGCTTAAAAAAATGTACAAAATTGAAAAATTACGCGGTAGCAGCCCCCCTCCTTATCTGCTGACTCACCCCGGCCCCAAGACCAGATTAAACTATGTTGAAGAGTTGATCTCGCAAAATCCCGGCTCTGCTTACCGGGTCGTGGATCAATTTAATTTCAGACGGATTAAAGCTCGAATTTACTGTCTTAGCCAAAACCCCATGAAACTTTATGCCCCTTATAATAAACAACTGCGCAACAGCAAAAATGAGGAGGAGAAAATCATGGCCTATTACGGCCTGTCCCAGGCATATCTGGCCAACATCGAATTTGCCCTGGCCAAAGAAAATTTACAGAAAGTAATAGATTTTTTTCCGGACAAGCCCATGTTGCGGACTGATATGGGGGTTATTGAATTTCAACAGGGTAATATTGATCAGGCCCTGGCTCATTTTAAATATGTCAGAAAGGCGGATCCGGGGAACTGGTACAATACTTTTTATCTTGGTATGGCCCTGCAGAAAAAAGGAGATACCAAAAGAGCGCTTGAACTTTACAATCAGCTCACCGGCGTTATTCCAGACTATCCCAACCTCTATTATCAGATAGCTGAAATTGCTGCCGGTTATGACGATAAAAGCGAGGGCCATTTTTATCTGGGCAAATATTATTTTTATCTGGGTGATTTTAAGAATGCCGCATTTCAGATTAATAAGGCCAGAGAAACCCTGGCGGCAACCAGCAGGATGTATCAGGAAACTGAAGTTATATTAAAAAAAATAGAGGATGTTAAAAATTAGTGAAACCGCTCACGCTTCGCGAGCAATAAAAATCGTAGTTACGTTTCATTTTACTTTAGTGGGTTAAGAAATATTAATCTCGTAACCAGTGTCCCTGATACTCTATTAATCTTTGCAGTTTCTCTAAAGCCTTTCCTGTTGCCAGGGCGTCCCTGGCCTGGGCGGTTCCTTTTTTTAAATCTTCCTCATGCCCGGCAACCCGCAGGGCCGCTGCCGCGTTAACGGCAAAAAGATCGGCCAGCGGCCCATCATCATGGCCGCTTAACACCTCATAAATGGCTTGGGCGTTACCTGCTGCGGAATCCCTGGAGGCAACTTCCTGATAGGCACATTGTTTTACCCCGAAATCAGCCGGAGTCAGGGTATATGATTCAATATTTCCCTCCCGCAGTTCTACAACAGCGGTTGGGCCGCAGATGGAGATTTCGTCAATGCCGAGTTCCCGGTCATGATTTTCCGACATGCCATAGGGAGAAATTGCCCTTTTTGTCCCGGTATCCTTTAAAACTTCAATCAGTTGCGGACAGAGTGCTTCGGCATAAGCGCCGATAACAATAGAACTTGTTTTGGCGCATGGTTTGGTCAGGGGGCCGATAATATTAAAGGCTGAGGTGAAACGCATGGACTTAATCAGCCGTCCCCAGCCTGATTTTAAAAACGATTCACCCGGCAGATAGCAGATGCCGTGATCTTCCAGGCATTTTTCAGCCTGACTGAGCGGGGTGGCGATATCCAGGCCGAAAATTTCCAGGACATCAGTGGCCCCGGACACCCCGGTCACCAGTCTTGCCCCTTTTTTGGCAATTTTAATCCCGCAGGCTGCGGCAATAAGGGCGGCCGGAGTGGAAACATTAACCGTTTTCAGGGCATCTGAGCCGGTACCGACAATATCACAGCATTCTTCGGCAAAGTCAGGCTCAATTACGGCAGTATCAAATTTATAAAGGGCGTCCCAGGCCCCGCATAATTCTTCAGTGTTCGGCCCCTTGGCCAGGTGACTGATCAAAAAGGCGCCCTGTTGCAGTTCCGGCTGTTCATTTAATATGATCCGGCGGTAGCATTCTCCGGCCTCAGCCCGGCTCAGGTTATGTCCGGCTACCAGACGCATGATTATTTTGCCGAATTCACGTAAGTTTTTTTCTTTTACATCTATCATTTGTTTAAAACTCCAGGTAACTGCCCACAGGCCCCGTATATTTCCGCGATCAGTCCGGCTTACGTATGAATAATACGCTGCGACGGTAAGCGCTCACCAGCACCTCACGGAGTCTATGCTTACCTCTTTGCCCATTTCGGAGTCCACGCTTACCTGCCTGCTTGAATAGCACCAGTATGCCGCGCAGGCACAGGTAAGCGCAGACTCCGAATCTAAGGCACTGGTAAACGCTGAGAGACTTTAATATTGCAAAGATTTACTCTCTGGTGAACGGTTACCTGCGACGATTTGATCACGTAAATCTACGGCACCATGTAACCAGTTACAATTACAGGGTTAGCGAAGTAAGAACGTTTACCCCATTAGTAGTTAAAACTCCAGAATAGTTCCAGCGGAACATGATAAAAATTTTTGATACACGGCAGCCAGGGCGGTACGGCCCGCCTCTCCGGTACAGTGGCAGGGACCAACCTCGCTAACGGCAAAATCCTGAAAGATTTTTACGGTTTTTTCAAGCCGTATTCTATTCGCATTCAACAGGTGCATGCCGCCCAGCACGGCCCGAAACATATTTATGCCGCCGACATCTGCCGCATAGCGGATAATATTGCAGATGCCGCTGTGGGCGCAACCAGCCAGTAATATCGGCCCGCTATCCGTCGCAATCAACAGAGCGCTGTCATCTGTCAGCGGATCTGCTTCCCGGCCTGAGGGATCAAGATAAAAAGGGCCGCCGGTATTCTCAAAGTCATAATAGCGGGGAATAACTCCCAGAAAAATTACTCCGGGGATGATTTCTACAGGTTCTGCCTGAATATCTATTTTATTTTTCAGCTCTTTTGGCATGTTAATACCGATCTCTCCGGCTGTTTTACCAGGATGTACCGCAAAACGGGGCCTTAGCGCCATTTTGTCGGCTATGATAATCCGTGGTCTGCTTTGACTGAATAAAAACATGCCGCCCCCATGATCATAATGGCCATGAGAAAGGACAACCGTATCTATCCGGGCAAGATCAATATTCATTAATGCGGCATTAGCAGCCACCATTCCGCTCTGGCCGGTATCAAAAAGTAACTGTTGGTTTCTGCTCTCAACCAGGACAGCCAGGCCGTGTTCATGGCCTATTTCTTTCCTGGAAGAATTATTCTCAATGATAAATGACAGGCGGACAGAGTTCATAAGATGATGGTTTTGTAATCATTAACTGTTAATTCTCGAGTAAATTCTGAATCAAGGTCATGCAGGGAAATTGTCCGGCTGATAAGATCATCAACCTGGACATCCCCCTCTGCCATTAACTCCAGGGCCTGTTTCATTTCAGTCGGACAACAGCCGTAGGCCCCGGCCAGTCGTTGTTCTCGGCGGTGCAGGAGATTATGGTCAAGGGTTATTTTTCTTTCCTCCCGGTTGAAACCGGAAAAAAGAACAATTGTGCCGCCGGGCCTGAGTCGTTCCAAACCATAATAAAAGGCCCTGGCTGCTGAGGCGGCAACAAGCACCAGCTCCGCCGGGCCGGGTTCCCGATTGCCGCCTTCATTCCGGCAGTTTGCCAGCCGTTTTTCGTTGTTGTCAAAGATGGCTACCCGGCAGCCGGGCCAGAGCGCCCCTGCGGCCCTGGCAGCCAGACGGCCCATCAGGCCACCGCCGATTATCAGGAGAGAAGCCGGCTGTCTTGATCCGATTTTCTGCAGGCCATGGAGAACGCAGCCCAGTGGTTCGGCAAATACCGCCTGGCTGAAGGTAAGGGAATCAGGCAGGGGCAGACAGATCAGACGATTTATTAAATTTTCAGGCAGGCTGATCGCAGAGGCAAAACCACCGTCAAGATGACAGCCGAACAGTTGAATCTTCGGGCAGAGATTTTCCCGGCCTGATTTGCAGAAATTACAGATACCGCAAGTCAGGGCGGGCCAGAGAACCACCCGGCTGCCCCCGACCAGTCCGTTTACCTCTCGGCTGAGTTGGCCGCACACCTCATGGCCTAATATCCTGGGCAGGGTCATTGATGACGGTGGAGAGCAAAAGGCTTTTCTGTCCGTCTGACATATTCCGGCCCTGTGAACTTTCAGGAACGGAGAAGAAGAAGGGCAGGGGGAAATAGTTATTCCTGCTACCCGCTCCAGTTCAGCCTGGATTTGTTCATTTGTTGACAACACGCTGGACAAACTCCTTCATGTCCTTTCTGATTTGTTGATATTGTTCCAGAGAAAGACCCGCGCCCGGAGCAACCTTTTCTGCCATATAAGTGCTCGAAAATCGCCCGGCCCATGAGCATCGGCATTAACCTAGAGTGTAACTGCTCATAGGGCACCGCATATTCGGAGTCGAAGTTTAAGCCCTGTTTTTAAGGGTGCTTACCTGCGCGATCAGCCTGTCTTACATAGCACCAGTATGCTGCGCCGGTCTGAGCACGAAAATCTCCCGGAGTCTCCCTCCGTTCGCTTAGTTGACCCCTTAAGGTTAGCGCAGAATCCGAGCAGTTACAAATACTCCAGTTTGCACTCATTAGGCGCTTACCCCATGAGGAGTTACTGATAATCTTTGCTTCCGGTGTAGGTTTGAAATTGACGGGTCCAACTCAAATATATTTTCAGAGTTGAGGGTGAATAATGGCGGACTTTTATAGCATCATTTAAATCATTATACAGCCCGATCCAGTCAGCCCCGCTTAATTTTAGTTCTTCTTTGTCAACGGCTCCAGGTTCGCGAGTTTGATTCGATATCTCTCTCAACCCTTTGTTTTCTTGACAAAATGTTGCATCATTGCTATGTAAAGATTGTTTCTCGGTAATATCTTGCTGCTGCAAGTGATTGTTTGCAGCCTTTTCCGCTAATTTAAAAACTAAATCAAGATACAGAGTAACGGCATGATGCGCCTGCCGCCTCTGTTTTTCGGATTGTTTCTTTTCTCTTAATTTTTCCATAAAGGCGGCTAAGCTTTTTTTATCATCCTGCCTGGTAACTACTCATGGGGTAAGCTAATGATTGCAAATCTCAGTATTTGTAACTGGTTACAGGGTTCAGGTAAGCGACCACAGGAAGACTCCAGGTAAGCGACCAAAGGAAGACTCCAGGTAAGCGACCAAAGGAAGACTCCAGGTAAGCGACCAAAGGAAGACTCCGTTATATTTTCGTCATCAGACCGGTGCCGCGTATTAGTCATACGGAAACCGGGCTGATGGCGAAAATATGCGGTGCCCTGTGAGCAGTTACCCTACCTGAAATTATATTTATGACAAAATCAAGATAAAATCGAACCAATTTTATGTAATATGCTGCTCCCGTGGCAGCATTCCTTGACGACTTATAAAGGTCGTGAACTGACGATGAAGTTGTGCGGGAATTTGAATCATGAATGATATATGGTTTCTTTTTATCCAGTTAATCTGGAATGATATGTGAACCAAGTATAC
>JANTGB010000041.1 GCA_024763115.1 Desulfobulbaceae bacterium
TGTTCGGATAGTGCCCCGGATTTGTTCGTTTCGGCGTGTTCACTATAGTATACTATGTGAATCACGCCGAAACGGGCGAAGGTGGGGTGCTAGCCGAGCATTTACATTAAGTCGCTTGCTCGGTGAGTAGTTACCAGGCAAGATATAATGCAGGATAAAGAGCAGCTGAACTGTCTTGGAAGATTTTTATTGCATGCGATTTCTTGATTAAGAATAGTCCATTCATTAACATCAACAAATATAATTTACTTTATGACATATCTATGCGAATCCCTCACAGTATTAAGCTGATTTTTGTTTTAATTATATTGCCTTTTTTTTCCGGCTGCGCTGTAACCAAGGACTATCAGCGTCCGGAGATAGATACCCCGCCACAATGGCGTGTTGAATATCAAGCTGCGTCGGACATGGCTAACACTGATTGGTGGAAACATTTTGAGGATCCCACACTTGACAAGCTAATTACAATAGCTCTTAACGAAAATAAAGATTTACGTATCGCCATTGCCAGAATTACAGAGTTATCCGGACGTCTCCAGATAGCTGCGTCTGAGGCTTATCCCCATGCCGGCATT
The DNA here is from genome assembly GCA_024763115.1 of Desulfobulbaceae bacterium. Classification (GTDB taxonomy): domain Bacteria; phylum Desulfobacterota; class Desulfobulbia; order Desulfobulbales; family SURF-16; genus JANTFJ01. Next base: position 576 of record JANTGB010000041.1, read on the forward strand.
GGTGTTGGGGCGAATCGTAACCAAAGAAGCCAAAATGATGATCTGGAAACTTCATATTCTTTTGACATTGACCGAACCAGTTCTAATTACCGGTTAAATTTTGGTTTGAGCTGGGAGTTAGACTTCTGGGGACGTATTAAAAGATCTACTGAGGCAGCTCGGGCCGACCTTTTATCAGCGGAAGAAGGTCGGCAGATAGTAATCCTTTCCTTAGTATCTGCTGTTGCCGGTAATTATATTGAGTTGTTAAATTTGGATAGACAGCTGCAGATTTCAAAGCAGACAATGGCATCACGGGCTGAATGGGTACGACTATTTGAGTTGAAAATTAAAGGAGGACAGGTGTCCGAGCTTGAAGTCGCGCAAGTACGGTCAGCATATGAAGAAGTAGCGGCAACGATCCCTCTGTTGGAACGTAGAATTGCCTTACAGGAAAATTATATTTCTATTCTGCTGGGCAGCAATCCTCGAGCTATCGAACGAGGCAAAACGCTTGAAAAGTTAGTGTTACCGGATATTCCATCAGGTATTCCATCTGATCTTCTTACCAATCGACCTGACATTCGTCAATCTGAACAAAAGTTGATTGCCGCAAATGCGAGAATCGGCGTAGCCAGAACCAGATATTTTCCTACTATTTCCCTTACAGGACTTTTGGGGTATGCCAGTAAGGATCTGAATAATTTGCTGGAAGGCACGTCCAGTCTCTGGAGCTATGGGACGGATCTGGCTTCTCCTGTTTTTACCGGTGGACAGCTAGAGGGCGGTGTTCGTCAGGCAGAGGCATTTTATGAGCAACTGCTTCATGAATATTTAAGTACTGTACAGACTGCATTCAGGGAAGTGAACGATGCGCTGGTCTCTATCGCAAAATATCGTGAACTGCTTGATGTTCAAAAACGTCATGTTAAAGTACTTAATGATTATATCCATTTTGCCGAAAGTCGATATGAAGCGGGATATTCACAATATATTACGGTACTGGACGCGCAACGAAGGCTTTACGCCGGGGAGATACAGTGTGCGCAGGCCCAAAGTGATATAATGGTAGCCTTGATAAATTTGTATAAAGCCATGGGGGGAGGATGGGTAACTCAACTGAGCCGGCAAAATAACATGAACGGAGCTGAGGAAAATTCAGTTTTAAATTAACGTAAGCGTTCACCGGCACCTCATCTTTGCCCATTTCGGAGTCTACGCTTATCTGCCTGCTTGAATAGCACCAGTATGCTGCGCCAGTCTGATCACGAAAATCTCCGGCACCCTGCAGGTAAGCGCAGACTCCGAGCAGTTACAAATATTTAAGTTTGCGCTTATCCCCACGAGTAGTTATATTTTTTCAGGAATAAGGCACTGAATCCGTGAAAAAAAGGAGCTGATAGATGTTTAATAACTCACGATTTTTTTTAAAAATAACAACATTAGCTTTGATGTTTTTTGTTCCCATTTCATGTAATGGACGTGGATTGTTGAGAAGACATGCCGCTGTAACTTCCAACGCGGAAAAAAGCATAATGGTTGATGGTCTTGAGCGTACTTTTTTAGTTCATAAAGGTAAGTCATGTAATTCTCAAAAAGCTCCATTAATTATGGCATTGCATGGGGGAATGGGGAATGCGAATTTCATGATGACAAAAGTGACCTCCCTTAATAATTTCGCCGACAAACACGGCTTTATCGTCGTATATCCCAATGGAACAGGAGGCAGGTTCAGGAGGTTGGCAAATAAACGTACCTGGAATGCCGGTGAATGCTGCGGTATGGCTGTGAAAAAAAATGTTGATGACGTTAAGTTTTTATCATTACTGATTGATAAAATGATAAAAGAGTATGGAGCCGATAAAGAAAGAGTGTACATAACCGGGATGTCTAATGGTGCCATGATGGCATACCGAATGATGTGTGAAGCATCTGAAAAAATTACGGCCATTATCCCGGTATCCGGGACTTTGGCCCTTGATCAATGTCCTGATGGGAGGAATGTTAAAGTCTTCCATATTCATGGAGACTCGGATACTAATGTCCCGTTTATCGGTGGTAGTGGTTTACGCAGTGTGTCTGGGCATTCGCATAAATCAGTTCCTGAGACTATCAGGGAAATTTCAAAAAATCGGCAGTGCTATGAAGATTCAATATTACAAATCGGCAGAAATACAATGAGAGTCAAGCACTGTGAGAACGGAGGAGATATTTCTTTATTGATCATTAAGAATGGTGGGCATTGCTGGCCCGGAAGTCAACGGTGTAGTTCCGAAGTCAGCGCTGAGAAAGTCTTGTGGAAGTTCATTAATAATGCATATGACAAGGACAACTAAGGGGCTCATTCAAAAATAATCGTTACTATTCAGCTGCCTGTAACCGTTCACCAGGGAATAAATCCTTGCAATATTTATGTCTCTAAGCGTTTACCAGTGTCTTAGATTCGGAGTCTGCGCTTACCTGTTCATTCGGAGTCTCGTTCCTCGCTTACCTGTGCCGGCCTTATCGCCCACAGCTGAAACGTTTCCTTTAACCATTAAGTGCCCCAATGCTGCAAATAAGTCGCATATCTGTTCCGGGGTAAATAATATCAGCCTCAGTTACCAATAAATTTGTTACTTTTTTGTGTTTCGCCCGGTAAAGAGAGATAGTTCGCTTTGCTCATACCACTGTAAAATAGATTGCCAGATTTCCTCGGCATTTTCCGCATACCAGAATAATTCCCGGTCTTCAAGATCTATAACTCCTTCGTCAGCCAGAAAATCTACATTAATGGCCTGTCGCCAGTACTCCTCACCCACTAGAATCACCGGCAGAGGTTTAATTTTTCTGGTCTGGACAAGGGTTAAAGCTTCAAACAGTTCATCAATGGTGCCGAAGCCGCCGGGAAAGGCGACCAATGCCTTGGCCCGGAGAAGAAAATGCAGTTTTCTAATGGCAAAATAATGAAAACGAAAACAAAGATCAGGTGAGATATAGGGATTGGGAAACTGCTCATGGGGCAGAGTAATATTCAGGCCGGCAGAGATGGCATTAATATCAAAGGCGCCTCGATTGGCCGCCTCCATGATCCCGGGGCCTCCACCGGTTATCAGGGTAAGTCGGTTGTCATCCGGCCCCTTGCCGCCGGCCCCGACAAGTCGTCCCAACTCCCTGGCAGTCTCATAGTAATGGCTCTTTTTTAATAATCCGGCGGAAACAGCCACTTGTTTTTTTAGAGTTTTATTGTGGGGGTGAGCGGCCAGCGCCTTTTTAAGACCCTGATGTTTTCTTGCTATGGCCTGGGGTTCTTTGATTCTGGTAGAGCCGAAGACGACAATAGTATGTTTTATTCCCTGCCGCTCAAGTTGCAACTCCGGTTTCAGGTAATCAATTTGCAGCCGCACGCCTCTGGTATTATAGGAGTCGAGAAAGTCAACATCTTCATCCGCCTGCAGATAGGTTTGACTTTCCATGATAGTCTGAACTCGGGCCCAGGCCTCGGGATCATCTTCGGCCTCTTTGGGACGGTGCCACGGCAGCGGTTCTTTTCTGGCATGGGTTCGGGCCGGGGCGGGAAAGGGAATTTTATTTGTTTTCATGTAGCTACTCACGTAGTAGGCTCCTTATAATATGGTTAAGCAACGAAGACTGATTATCAACCTCCTGTTAACTCATTAACATATTTAACGGTAAAATTTTCTAGAACGGCACTCTTTTCAGTCCTCGCCTGACGGGGATAGGCATCTTGGAGTAACAAGCTGTAAACAGGTAAAAAATTACGTCTCAAGTTCGAAGTCGAAGTTTATGCCCTGTTTTTAAGGGTGCTTACCTGCGCGATCAGCCCGGCTTACGTATGATTAATACGCTGCGTCGACCTAATCACGAAAATCTAACGGAGTCTCCCTTTGGTCGCTTACCTGCACTCTGTAACCACTTACAATTACAGGGGTTAGCGAAGTTAGGACGATTACCCCATGAGTAGTTACGCTTCGCCTTATATTCTCGGACAGGCTTCTAATCCGAACCCTTCAGTAACCGCAGGATTTTTCCGGCAGCCGCAAATATTTCGGCCTCAGCAGACATGGGCTGTTTTACAATTAAGCGGTTATCCGGGGTAAGACGCATTTTCCCCTTTGATTTTTCCAGCATGGTCATGAGTCGGGTCGGATCCAGCGGGGTTTGCTCGTTAAAGGTGAAAACCAGGGTGTCCGGCCCTTTGTCAAGTTTGCTGATTTTTAAGCGGCACAGGTCGATTTTAACCAGAATTATCCGCAGCAGGTTGACGGTTTCCGGGGGCAGCTGACCATAACGATCCCGCAACTCATCTTCCATGTCGTCAAGTTCGGCGGCAGTTTCAAGCGAGGTAATTTTACGGTAGGCAATGTAACGCTGATCCGTATTACTGATATAGCTGTCCGGAATATAGGCTGAGACCCCGAGATTTATTTCCGGTTCAATTTCTTCAATCTCATCTTCTTCGCCCTGCCGGGCCCGCCGTTTTAAATCCTCTACAGTCCGCTGAAGCAGATCAAGATAAAGATCATAGCCCACTGCGGCAATATTGCCGCTTTGCGATTCGCCGAGAATATTGCCGCCGCCGCGAATCTGCAGATCGCTCATGGCCAGTTTAAAGCCGCCGCCCAGTTCATTATAATCCATTAAGGCCCGCAGCCGCTGCCGGGCATCTTTGCCCAGCCCGTCAAGGGCCGGAACCAGCAGGAAGGCATAGGCCTGTTCACTGCTGCGTCCCACCCGGCCCCGCAACTGGTAGATTGCCGCCAGGCCGAAGCGATCGGCCCTGGTAACTATAATGGTGTTGGCGTTGGGAATATCAAGCCCGGATTCTATGATTGTCGTGCAGACCAGGACATCCACTTCGCGATTGACAAAACGGATCATTATCTCTTCAAGGTTCTTGGCCGCCATCCGGCCGTGTCCCACGGCAATTTTTGCCTCCGGCACCAGCTTCTGGACCTTGCGGGCCATTTCATGGATGGATCGCACCCGGTTATGAACAATAAACACCTGGCCCCTGCGCCGCAGCTCCCGGCTCACCGCCTCCTTGATTACCAGATCATCATGGCGGGCGACAAAGGTTTTAACCGTACGCCGATGCCTGGGCGGCGAGCTGATGACCGAAAGATCACGAACTCCCAGCAGGGAAAGCTGCAGGGTGCGGGGGATCGGGGTGGCGGTCAGAGTCAGAACATCGACGTTATGGCGCAGTTTTTTTAATTTTTCTTTATGGGTTACACCGAAACGATGCTCTTCGTCAATGATCAGGAGGCCCAGTTTTTTAAATTTGACATCTTTGGACAGCAGGCGATGGGTGCCGATAACCAGGTCAATGGTGCCATTCGCCATACCGGCAATGATTTTTTTCTGTCGAGCTTTGGTGCGGAAACGGCTCAGGCTTTCAATCTGCAGGGGAAAGCCACCCAGTCGTTCCCGAAAAGATTCGGCATGCTGTTCAGCCAGGACAGTGGTGGGAACCAGGATGGCCACCTGATAGTTGTCGCAGATCACCTTAAAAGCGGCGCGGATTGCCACCTCGGTCTTGCCATAGCCGACATCGCCGCAGACCAGACGATCCATGGTTCGTTCCGAGGTAAGATCAGCGAGCACATCATTGATGGCCTTTTGCTGGCCCGAAGTTTCGTCAAAGGGGAATGATTCTTCCAGCTCCTGATAAAGTTCATCCGGGGGGGAGAAGCGGATGCCGGTCGCCAGCCGGCGGCGGGCGTAAAGATCAAGCAGCTCGCGGGCTACTTTCCAGACCGCTTCCTTGACCTTTTTTTTGGCTTTGGGCCATGATTTGCCGCCCAGCCGGTCAATTTTAGGCTGCCGGTCGGAAATACCCTTGTATTTGCTGATCGCGCCCAGGCGGTCAACCGGCACATAGAGATTGTCTTCACCCTTGTAGCTGATCTGAAGAAAATCATTGATCAGACCGTTTAAGGTCATAGTAGTCATACCCTGGTAAATTCCCAGGCCGTGCTCACTATGGACGACAACATCTCCCTGGTGCAGTTCCTCGAAACGCAGGGACGAACTTTTTTTATCCGTGTCTTTTCTTTTTTTTGTTCCCAGACGTTTTTTCCCGAACAGTTCCGTTTCGGAAAGCAGATGAAAATTTTCTTCGGGCAGGTCAAAACCAGCACTTAACGGTTGGGGATAGAGAAGAAGTTTATCCGGAGACGGGGGGGCTTCAAGTAGTTTTTTTTCGGTTATTTCCGGGGCAAGTTGATAGCCGTGCAACAGTTCCGCCAACTGGCGGGCATGGCGAAGGGAACGGCAGCTGAAGCCGACTGTCTCATGCTTTTCCAGCCAGGAAGTAATCTGGTGGGCCAGGGGCGCAAGCATTGACCGGCGGCGATGTTTAAGGCTTAACTCCTGTTTGAGCAGGACGTGATTACCGCTACGCAGGATGAAATTGTCGGAATCGTCCATTTCCGGGCCGCTGAAATCACTAAGCCTCAGCCGGCGGCAATCATCAAGTTTATTTTGCAGTTCATCAACCGGCAGAAAAAGAGTTTCCGGGGGCAGGGCAGGGGTGTTAAATTTCTTCGCTTCCCGGTAGTTTGCTGTAATCCTTTCCCAGGTAAGCCGGGCGGTCTGTTCGATTTGTTCGGGATTAATGGAAAAAACAATCGTGTTTTCTGTCAGGACGTCAAGAGGCGAGTTAAGTTCAGGGTGAAAGAGGGGCAGAAAGAATTCAATGCCGGGGAAACGGTGCTGGGTGGCTATTTTTTCGCGGATGCGCCTGCTTTCTTCCCGTTGCCAGTCATATTTTTTCGCCAGTTTATTAAAGGAATCCTGCGCCTGTTTTTTATTTTTGTCGCTAAAGAGAATTTCACTTACCGGCAGGAGGATAATTTCTTGCAGCTCTGCTTTGGAGCGCTGGGTAAGGGGATCAAAATAGCGGATTGATTCCACCGTATCGCCGAAAAAATCCAGGCGAACCGGCAGTTCGCTTATTTCAGCTGAATTGTCAGGAGCAAGAGGAGGCGGAAAAACATCAATAATACCGCCCCGTACCGTGAATTCGCCCGGCGACTGCACCAGGGAAACCTGCTCGTAACCGCAGTTAACCAGGGAGCGGATTAATTCATCCCGGTCATACTCTTCATTAGCAATGATCAGTTCAGCAAGATTGCTTAATCGTTCAAGGGGTAATATCCGGCGCAGCAGAGCCTCAACCGAGGCTACCATGATATTGACGCTGTCAGCGGCAAAGACCCGGTACAGGGACGACAAGCGGGAGGTTATAGTGCTGCTGTCCGGGGAAAGAGGGGTGTAGGGCGGGATTTCATAGCCCGGATAGGCAATTACCGGTAGGGATGTGAAAAAGGCAATATCCTGTTCCAGGGGAGCGACCTGCTCTTCTCCGGCAACTATGCAAAGCAAGGGCTGGTTAAGTCTGGTCGCGGTACGGGCGGCAAGATAGGCGGCAGACCCGGCCCGCAGCCCGCTGACTTTGATTTGCCGCCCATTTTTTTGCAGGGCATTAATGACATCAAGCATTATGATGTTTACTCAACTTTCCTACTTGCGATAAGACACTGTATCTATGGTCTTTTTCATGCGGCATCAATTCGTCATTCCCGCATGTTGTCAGCGGGAATTCATAAAATTTATTATTTATACTGGATTTCCGCTATAAACATGCAGGAATGACAGATCCTTAAAAATAAATGACCATAACTGATTGAAAATCCGAGCAAAAATACAAGTCGGAAAGTTAAGATATTTATTAAAACTGTCCACCAATACTGAAATCCCAGAGACTCTGGTCTTCGGTGTCTGTTGGGTTAATATTGTAACCCCATTCAAGCCGAAGCGGCCCCATGGGCGAAAGCCAGCGAAAACCGAAGCCCGTGCTTTTGCGGACATTTAAGGAGTCGTCAACAGCTTCATTTGCATAAGTGTCGCCCGCGTCCCAGACATCGCCGACATCAAAGAAGACAACACCTTTTAACCCTGCTTCCTTGAAAAGAGGAAAAATGTATTCAAAGTTGCTGTAAAACATTTTTATACCGCCGATTTTTTCAGTAAGCAGATATCCGCCGTAATTTGTCGTAACCTCAGGGCTGATATCCCCTGATTGAAAACCACGCATGGAGGAAAGACCGCCGAGATAGAATTTTTCATAAACCGGCAGTTTGCCGTTGGAATTTTCCTGAACATAACCGGCCGATATCTTGGCATGGAAAGTGGTATCCCAGCGCCAGGGGAAATACCAGCTGCTGCTTCCTTCATACTTGGTAAAGGCGCTGTCGCCACTCAAGGGGCCGCCGGCGAATTTGACTGAAATTGAATTAAGCGATCCGGCCGTGGTGTCATACCTGCGGTTCCTGGTATCCCGTGACAGGCCGAGGCTGACAAAGTTAGTTATGTTGATATCCTGGGAATCCTTGATGGCCTGGGAGGCATAAGTGCTGACACTGCTCAGATCGGAGTCGTCATGGCCGAAGCTGCCGTATACCCGGCTGTATTTCCAGACCGGATATGAGAGCCTGATGGCAAACCCGGTGGCATCCTTGGTATAATCGTCATATTCATTTCTCCATTTATAGATATCAAAACCAAAGGCCAGCTTGGAATCATTTAAATGGGGCTCGGTAAAACCGAGATTAAAGCGGGTATTAGTACTGCTGAGATTAGCCTGGAGCGAGAGGCTCTGGCCCCGGCCGAGAAAGTTATTCTGGCTGATTTCTCCCATGACCATAACACTGTCGACCGAACTGTAGCCCGCTCCGATGCTGAAGGAACCGGTGGGCTTTTCCTTAAGATCGACAATAACGTCCATCAGGTCTTCCTCATCGGTAGGCTCCGGGGTAATACTGATATCTTCAAAGAATTCCAGGCGGTTAAGCCGGTTATTACTGATTTTTATGGCGCTGGAGTCAAAGACGTCTTTTTCTTTGAGGGCGATTTCCCGGCGGATGACCTTGTCGCGGGTTCTGGTGTTACCCTTGATAATTATTCGATTTACATAAACCAGAACCCCTTTTTTAATGTCAAGGGTCAGGTCAACCCGTTTAAGTTCATGATTTTTATGAATAGCCGGCACTGCTTCAGCATAGGCATATCCCTTTGATGAATAAAAATCAGTTATGCGCAGAATATCTTCACGCAGCATTTTCCGGCTGAAATATTTTTCCTCCCCGATTTTACAGAATTTCAGCAGAAAATCCTCTGGTTCAAGCAAATCGCCGGTAATATTAATCAGGCCGGTTTTATAAGGCTCGCCCTCTTCGATATTAAAGGTAACGTAGAGCCATTCGCCATGTTTGGCTACCTCCGGTTTGCCGACTTTAACGTCAATATAGCCGTTATTTGAATAAAAGGCACCTATTCTGGAGGCGTCCTGATTGAGCATATCTCTTTTTAATACCCCTGATTCGGTAAACCAGGAAAGCCAGCCCTTGGTGGAAGTTACCAGGATTTTTTTGATTTCACTGTCGGAAAAAGCCTGGTTGCCATGGATAATTATTTTTTTAACATAGGCCTTGGCACCTTCCTGAATGTCAAAACGGAGATTAACCTTACCTGGGGCCGGAAAGGTCTGGTTAACTGAAACTTCAGTATCGTAGTAGCCTTTTTCCTTGTATAGTTTTTTAATATTGCTTACTGCTTCCTGAATCTTGCCGGCATTGATGATTGTATGGGGGACGATACCCATTACCTCTTTAATTTCCGGTTCCTTCAGTTGTTTTTCACCGGTGATGGTGAGGGTATTGATTACATCTTTTTCAACTACGGTGAAAATAATCCGCTTGCCGCTGTCGGTATCTTCCGCCTCAATTCTGACATCGTTGAAAAAACCCATCTTGTAGACGCTTTTCAGGCTTTCGCGCAGTTGCCTGGGATTGTAGAAATCTCCGGAACGGTTGTTGATATGGTTGAGAATCGCCCCGGAGTCGATTTTATGATTGCCTTTTATGACAATTTCACTGATTAAGGATTCTTTATTGGTGAATTTGATTGTGTCGCGGACAAGCTCATTTAACGCCCGGCTCAGATCAGCCTCGGATTCGGCCTGGACAAAAAGATAGTGGGGGAATGCCGGGGCCGGCATGTCGTATACTACCAGGTCAATGCTGATTTTTTCGCCGAATTTATTAAGGGTTCCGAGGGCCGCATATTCGTTTTTAACCGCAGTATTTATCTGCTCGATGGGCAGGGGCCATTCCTGCCGGTAATTTAATCTTTTTTCCGCTTCTATTCTGCTTATCAGGGGAATATTGTAGACGCTTAAGGCCTGATAAAGAGCGCGATCAACCGTCGCAACCTGAACACTACTCATTTCAGTTGAATTTATTTTCAGGGGAAAAAACAGGATATCGGTTTTACCTGAGCTTGATTCTGCTGCCGGAGAAGACGTTTGCAGACAGCAAAGAAAAGATATTAACAGAAAAAAAATAAAGAGGTTCCGTCTGTTGATGGCTGGAAAAATATTTTTTATATAGATCATCGGGGATGGCTGATTCAATGTATATGGTTTGCAGTAAACAAGGCCGGGAATACGCTGTGCCGTTACAGGACAGTGGTTATGGTGGTTTTTGTCCCTACCTGAATAGTTACGAAGATTATTTTATAATCGCGTTTTTCAAAATAGTCAAAATCGATAGAAAAGTCATGAAAAATTTGGTTATTCAGAAAATATGTAGGTAAAATATGACTGTAAATTCTTTTTTAACTCCCCTTTAACTCCCCTTTTTTGCTGGGAGTGATCAGATGGAAGAAGCCTCGGCATTAAAGTCAAATAGAAATCGTGTCCCGTATTTTTTATATATCTCACCTTTTATTGACTCGTAAAAACATATTTTATTATGAAGTGCATGAAGAAAACGAAGAAAAGAAAAACGCGAAATCAGCATGTTGACTTCATGCTCTTCATGAACTTCATGGTGGGTTAAGACTTTTTACTTGAGTTCTAAGTGAGTATACTAAAAAAAGTAGATTGAATAATAAAGAAGAGTCTACGCTTTTTTTTAAGATTCGGCTTGCAAAAAGATGCCTCTGCCAGCTCGCCTAATGATCGCCTGCAGGCAGGCTTCTATGGGTTCACGCCGGGGACTGTGTAGGAGCCTGATTGCAGGCGATCATTAGGCGCTTACGGCCATTGTCTAAACAATTTTTTGTTTTGATTTTTGGTAACTTCTCCATATGTGGTGGCGGCACCCAACCGTAGGTCTGATTGAGCGCATGTGTAGGGTGCATACCATGCACCAAAAAAATGATGCCGGAGCCGAGAATGGTGCGTGATACGCACCCTACGCTCAAGCAGACTTAGCCCCCGCGCGGGGGGCGACCCCGCCCTGCGCCACAGATTTGCTGCAAGGCCGCGTT
>JANTGB010000042.1 GCA_024763115.1 Desulfobulbaceae bacterium
TGACTTAATCCCAACTCTCTTGACGCCCAAAACACAATAAACTCCGGGCCGCAACAGTTTGTCTTTTCTTGCCGCCGGCCAGTACTTCGGCGGATGAGGTGCTGATGAACGATTACGACGAATCCAGGAAAAAACGTACCTAAATTATATATCCTACGTGTTCAGCGCTAATAATGTAAAATAAAAACAGCATCTGTGTAGTTGGGAGAAATATTACTTTTTATGGTGAATAGATCAGGGTCTTACTTCTGAACATCTGTAATAAATACCAAGTATTATGGAAATTAAAAGCTTGCTTATCTTGTTTTCTCAGGAATGGCGGTTTGGAATTTTGAAGATATAACGGTTTGCCTGACATATATCCCTGGAAATTTTCTTACCTTTTTACAGTAAGGGCTCACTCCAAAATAAAAGCATATCAGGCATTCCGGAAAACTACTCAAAAATGTAAGCGTTCACCAGCACCTAATCTTCGCCCGTTTGGGCCTTCTCGAATAGCACAAGTATGCTTCGAAGTCCCAAACGAACTAATCTAAGGCACTGGTAAACACTTACAGGAGTGAAGGTTATCGTAAATTTGGTGCCCTGGTGAACAGTTACTCAAAAACAGGAGCCATGCCTGGAGAAACCTGATCCTGAGCCAGCAAGACTACGGCATGAGCGGCAATTCCTTCCCGCCGTCCGGCAAAACCCATTTTTTCCGTGGTGGTGGCCTTCAGGTTTATAGCCTCGGTAGTTACCCGGCAGGCAAGAGCCAGGTTCTTTTTCATCTCTGGGAAAAAAGGCGAAAGTCGGGGTTGCTGGGCAATAATGGTAATGTCGGCATTGCCCAGATAAAAATTACGTTCAGCAGCCAGACCAATAACTTGTTCCAGCAGGGTAAGGCTTGATATTCCTTCGAGGCTTGGGTCACTGTCCGGGAAATGGCAACCGATATCGCCCAGGGCAATAGCCCCGAGAATTGCATCACACAGGGCGTGGGTCAGGACATCGGCATCGGAATGTCCGAGCAATCCTTGAGAACTGGGAATATTAACTCCTCCCAGGATCAGCCGGAGATTCGGGCCAAACTTATGGGCGTCATAACCATGGCCGATACGGGGAAGATTATTTTTCATGGAGCAGGGCTCCGGCCAGCAGCAGGTCATCCGGCCTGGTGATTTTGATGTTTTTTTCAGATCCGTTAACTATCTTGACCGGCGCCTTGATATGTTCCAGCAGGGAAGCCTCATCCGTGCCGATAAAATTATCCTTTTCCGCAATCGCAAAGGCTTGGCGCAGAAGAGAGACCCTGACAACCTGAGGGGTCTGAGCCAGCCGGATTTTCCGGCGGTCAATGGTGCGGACAACCATGCCGGAAATATCTACTTCCTTCATGGTGTCGACGGCCGGAACAGCAGCCAGGGCCGCGCCGTCTTGCCGGGCTGCGGTAATGCAGGAAGTAATCAACTCACAGGTAACAAATGGTCGGGCTCCATCGTGGATAACCGCATATTCGATAAAATCGGCAGGGATTAAGGCCAGTCCGGCCTTGACTGAATCCTGGCGCAATTTGCCGCCTGCTACTACATTCGTGACCTTGTCTATTTTATAATCCGCTGTTATCTCCCAGGTAAAATCAATAAAATCAGGAGGAACAGCAACTATTATCATGGAAATAGCCGGACAGTTCTGCATGGCCAGCAGGGTATGGGCCAGAATGGGACACGAATCCAATTCATAAAACAGCTTGGGGATATCCAGACCCATGCGGCTACCTATACCGCCGGCCGGAATAATTGCCGCTGCCGACTGTTGTGGTTTTCCGGATTTTTGCTGAAGGCTCATTGTAGTGAAGAAAATGGAGTGGATTATAAGCCGAATTCCGTACCTGAAAAATCAGGCCATGATCATTTATCTGGGACAGCGGTCACCCGCTGCCTCTAGCAACCTACCCGGAAACATCGGACGGGCCGCCCTTAAACGTTTCCCTATTTGGTTTTGCTCCAGGTGGGGTTTACCATGCCTTTCATGTCACCATGAAAGCGGTGAGCTCTTACCTCGCCGTTTCACCCTTGCCTCGGCAAGCCGGGGCGGTCTGTTTTCTGTGGCACTTTCCCGAAGTCGCCCCCGGTTCGCGTTACGAACCACCCTGCCCTGCGGAGTTCGGACTTTCCTCCGGCCTGTTAAACCGGCGATCACGCATCCACTCCAAAATTATTTATCTTTCGTCGATTCCCCGGTTTGCCAGCTCATCCGCCCGCTTGTTCTCATTACGCGGCACATGGTTGATGGTAAATGAAGTCAATTTTGCCAGCAGCTGCCTGACTTCAGCAAAAAGCGGTTTTAAACCGGCGTTTTTAACCTTATATTGCCCCGTAATCTGGCGGACGATCAGCTGGGAGTCAAGGAAAATATCAAGCCGGCGGCAACCAAGCTCCAGCGCTGTCTGCAAACCAAAAATCAGGGCCTTGTATTCAGCTATATTATTAGTGCATGTTCCCAGGTAAAAACTCCGGGCCGTCAGCTCCATTCCCTGGTCATCTAAAATAACCGCTCCGGCTCCGGCCTGACCCGGATTACCTCGGGAAGCGCCGTCCGTAAAGAGGGAAAATGTTCCACTTAACTCTTTTTGTTTCATTCTTCTTCCGCCGGCAGATAATAAGTCAAACGCTGACAGGTGGGACAGACAAAAAGATCTTCGCCTTTCATGAGATTATTATATTGTTGCGGAGGAATGCTCATGAAGCACCCCTGACATACTCCATCTGTAACCCCGACAATGGCAATACCATTACGATGGGCGAGAATCGTGTCGTATTTGCGTTGCATCGCTTCGGGAATACCCTTGGCTTTTTTGTTTCGCTGTTTGAGAATTTTATCTTTCTGTTTCTGCAAAGCAGCTTCATGATTTTCAACTTCACTGGTTTTTTCCGCCAGCAGGCTCTCTTCCGCCTTACAGACATTGCTCTCTTCGCTGATTTTTGTTTGCAGGTTTTCGATCTGTTCCATGAGATGAACGATCTCTTCCTCGGCATCATTGGCGTTCTTTTTCGCGTCTTCAATTTCCTTTAAGAGCGATTGATACTCCCGGTTAGTCTGAACATTCATCAGCTTTGTCTGTCGATCTTTTATCCGGGTGGCCATTTCTTCATTTTCAAGTTCAAGTTCTCGTTTTCTCTGCTCAAAGACTTGAAGCTTTTCCTGGAACCGGTCAATGTTCCGCCGCCTTTCCTCGATTACTGTTTTGCGTTTCTCAAGTTCGGCAACCCCCTCGGACATCTCTTCATTAAGTGTTTTCAACTTGAGATCAATGGCCTGCAAATCAATTAATTTATTAATTTCTTCTTTCAATGCAGTCTCCTGGTTAATTTTCTGCTGTTTTCATTGTAAAGTTAAAAATGTTATTGAATTTTTCTGTTCTCCAACTTCAACGGGTATTTCTATATTTTTATTCTTGAAAATTTTTTTTAATCGGGCTGCCAGAGGCTTAATAACAACGTTTTCGGTGGCAAAATGACTGCCGTCGACAATACAGAAATTACAAGCCTCAGCCCAGCGGGCAGTAGAATGTTTTATTTCAGCAGTGATATAAATATCCGCTCCAGCCTTAAAGGCGGTTTCCGCAAGCTCAGAACCACTGCCGCCGCATACCGCGACTTTACTAATCGTCTCCGGCGGCTGTCCGGCAACCGGCAGGACGGGCAGACGAAAAATCTCATGGAGCCGGTCAAGGAAATCAGTGCCGGCGACAGGGCCGGGAAGTGTCCCCACGCGGCCGTAACCGATCAATTCTTCCCGGTCGGTCAACTGGAGAGGAACAGGATTTTCAAGACCTAATTTCCGGGCCAGGACATCGCTGACTCCGCCGGGAACAACATCAAGATTTGTATGACAGGCCAAAATACTAAGATCATCGGCAAGCCCTTTTTTGATCAAGGAACCGGGCGGGTAATCAGGACGAATAGTTTTAAGGGGATGAAAGATCAGGGGATGATGGGTAAGTATGGTATTATGACCCTGTTTTATTGCCTGGTCAAGCAAGTCAATCGTAGGGTCAAGGCCAAGCAGAATGCCGCTGACCCGTTGCTCGGGATTTCCTATCATCAGGCCGACATTATCCCATTCAGCTGCATGAGAAAATGGTGCCATGTCGTTTAATATATCTATAAAATTTTGAATTTTAAAAAAAGTGGTCATTCGTAATCAACAAACAAAATCGTTTACTTTCCATGTATTACGATAAAAAAGGCAATAAAAAAAAGGTACAACCCCTTGCAGGCTGTACCTTTTCACTTCTGACCGGCATTTGCGTACCGTCAAGGTCAATAAACAACAATTTCAGTTTAATGTCGCAATTAATCAATTATAAAATCTCAACAGGAAGATTGGTGAGATAGCTGTTTGCCATGGTGGGCCTACCTGGACTCGAACCAGGGACCGACCGGTTATGAGCCGGTGGCTCTAGCCAACTGAGCTATAGGCCCAAGAAAAACTAAAAGAATATACCATTTTTCCTGCTTTTGTCAATCCCTGGTAAGATATATTTTAAAGATGGCCTGTAAATATTCAGCTGCACTTCATCCGGAGTCTGCGCTTACCTGCACGCGATAAGTCTGTCTTACATAGCATTAGTATGCTGCGCCGACCTTATCACGCACAGCTAAAGCAAACGGAATCTCACTTCGTTCGCTTACCTCTGAATAGGAATAAAGCGCCGTCATACAAGTCGATGGCTGGGACGGTTTTTCGCCCCTACCTGAATAGTTACGGTGGCCTTTATTAATCGAGCACGGCCTTTTTAAATTCATCCAGACCAATACGGTCAATGGTTCTACCCAGCCTTTCGCCTTTTTTGCCGTTTTCTCTAAACCATTCTATAACTTTTTCCGCTACTGCCATGGCTTCATCATCATTAAGGCCGGTTACGAGCTGGTCAGCCAGACGGGGACGGGCCGCAGCATTGCCGCCGACCAAAACAGTCCATCCTTTTGGTTTGCCGATAAAACCCAGATCCTTTACAGCGCTTTCTCCACAGCTGTTCACACATCCGGAAACACCGATTTTAAATTTATTGGTAAGCTTATAGCCATGATATTTTTTATCAAGGGCCATGCCCAGCCCCAGTGAGTCCTGGGTACCCAGTCGGCAAACAGCTGTACCCGGACAGGCCTTTATACTGCGGACACATAGTCCCACAGCATGGCCCGGGGCAATCCCCAGATCATCCCAGGCATTATCTATATCGTTTTCCTTTAGCCCAACCATGGCTATGCGGCCGGCGCTTGTAATTTTTAAGACAGGCAATTCGTATTTCTCAGCCACATCGGCAACATGGCGTAACTGCTCAGGGGTAATAATTCCCAGGGGAAAATGGGGAACAATGGCATAAGTCTCTTTGTCGCGTTGTAAAACAGCTGCTTTTTCTCCATCTTTCATAATAATAAACTCCTTTATTTAAAATTTTATTTTGTATTTTATTTTGCCCTGTTAATATTGACTTGTATTTTGTTGAATACTTTTCTTGGCCTTCCATTCCGTTTCAGTATTTTATAACAAAATAAGTAACTACTCATGGGGTAAGCGCCCAATGAGTGCAAACTGGAGTATTTGTAACTGCTCTGAGTCTGCGCTTACCTGCAGGGTGCAGGTATGCACCCTTAAAAACAGGGCATAAACTTCGACTCCGAATATGCGGTGCCCTGTGAGCAGTTACCAAAATAATTTATCTCACGACCGGCTGCTTTGACTTAAATCAACTCTTAACAAGAATTATTACTATTTATACTTTGTATTTTCTCAAGTTGCAAGATATTCTATTTTTATTTTCCTTGTTCAGCGGAACTTGACAGACCATATTTGATAGAATAGATTTTAATAACTATTCAGGTGGGTGCGAAAAACTTATATAACTTTCGATCTGCAAACGTTCAGAGATAAGCGAACAACAAAGCGAGACTCCGTATGCTTTAGCATGTTCGACCAGGCCGGCGCAGGAAAGCGCAAACTCTGGACAAAGCGCAGCTGAATAGTTACATTAAGAGGGTTTGCGATATTCCGGCACTTACCCCGTGAGTAGTTACCAATTTTCTATATATCTTATATAAGACTGAATAATTACATGAATTATTATTTTTTTCAAATACTTTAATATTTGACCTATTAAGGAGCTAACTAAATGAAATTAGGAATTAACGGACTTGGCCGGATCGGCAAATTAACCTTATGGCACCATGTCGGTCGAAAATATTTTTCAGGAATCGTCGCCAATACAGGCCGGGAAATAGGCACAAAACTAGAAGATCTGGCTGCGGCAATTGAGCGCGACAGCTCCTATGGTCGGCTGGCAAATTATTTGAATGGCTATAAGGCCGGGAGGGTTATTGAAAATTTAAACAATGATGAAGGCACGATGACCGTAAACGGCGTACCGCTCAAAATTCTCCGGGAAGAAAGAAATCCCAAGGACATTAAATGGAAAGAAAATGATATCAGACTGGTGGTTGACAGCACCGGGGTTTTCACAGATCCTACTGCTGATGCCGATGCCCCTAGAGGAGCTTTCCGGGGCCATCTTGAGGCCGGAGCGGAAAAGGTTATTTTATCCGCACCGTTTAAAATCAAGGCCAAGGGCATGAACATGCCGGAGGATGCCGTTACTACGGTGATGGGTATAAATGAAGAGGATTATATTCCTTCCCAGCACAATCTCATCTCCGCCGCCTCCTGCACTACCACTTGTCTTTCCTATATGATCAAGCCCCTGCTCGATCAGATTGGCGCGGATAATTTTTTAAGCGCCTCTATGGTAACGGTTCACGCGGCCACCGGCAGCCAGAAGGTGCTTGACAGCCTGCCTAAAACCGGGGCTGTTGATCTGCGGAAAAACCGCTCAATCTTAAATAATATCATCCTGACTACGACCGGTGCCGCCAAGGCCCTGCGCCTGGTAATTCCGGAAATGAAGCATATAGGTTTTATTGCTGAATCAGTCCGTATTCCCACCTCAACCGGCTCTCTCATTGTCCTGGTGTTGAATCTGCAGGATGACATAGATGATCCGATCAAAAGAGAGCGGATAAATTCTATTTACCGGGAATTTTCCCAGACCGGCAAATATCTGAAATATTCCGATGCCCATAATGTCTCAAGTGACATTATCGGCTCTCCCTTTGCCGCCACAATAATTGAAGGAACGGAAACCCACACCAGGACTGCCTCAATTCGGGTCAATCTCGACCGTCTGCAATGCGCCACTGGAGTGGATAAACCTAATATTGATGTTCCGGTTACCCAGGCGGTAATTTATGGCTGGTATGATAACGAACTCGGCAGCTATACCAATATGCTGGCGGATAGAACCGTCAGCATTGCCGAATCAATGCTTTAATCGATAGTAACGGCTCACAGGGCGCCGTATTTTCGGAGTCTCAGGTTTAGTGGGTTAAAAAAATAATCTGACTGTCTGCAATCGCAGGCGTAGCAGGGCAGCGTTATGAGGATTGCGCCTCGGAATGTGAAGTTATTTTTGCGTGAACCCTTAACGCAATTAAGCACCTACCAAGTGAGTAGTTACAATTGATATAGAAATTTCGTTTCCGCCGGAACAGGAGATAATCAATGAAAAACATTAAAGACATAGATATTGTGGGAAAACGGTTGCTGATCAGGGTTGATTTTAACGTACCGCTGGACAGTCTGGGCAACATAACAGACGATACCCGGATACGCGGAGTGCTGCCGACGATTAATTATGCCCTGGATGAACACGCAGAAATTATCATCTGCTCTCATCTTGGTCGTCCCAAAGGACAGCGGCTGGAAAAATTTTCCCTGGCTCCGGTGGCTAAACGGCTGGCCCGTTTGATTGACAAGGATGTGCGGCTTGCCCCGGACTGTGTTGGTGATGAGGTTAAGGCAATGACCGGGCAGATGAAGCCCGGCGATATTATCCTGCTGGAAAATCTGCGTTATCACAGCGAGGAGCAGGAAAATGATGAGGGATTTGCCCGGCAGCTGGCGGAGCTGGCCGATATTTATATCAATGATGCCTTTGCCGTGGCTCATCGGGCTCATGCCTCTGTGGTTGGAGTAACCACTTTTTTTACTGAGTGTGCCGCAGGCTTTCTGCTTCAGAAGGAAATGGATTATTTTCATCGTTCCATGGGAGATCCCCGGCGGCCGCTTGTGGCTATAATAGGCGGGGCCAAGGTGTCCAGCAAGCTGGGGGCCCTGCGCAATCTCATTGACCGGGTTGATAAATTGATTATCGGCGGGGCCATGGCCAATACCTTTCTCAAGGCCATGGGGTGTTCCGTGGGACAGTCAAAGGTTGAGGATGATCTTCTGGAAACAGCAGCGTCTTTGATTAAGTCAGCGGCGGAAAAAGGGGTAAAATTATACCTGCCGGTTGATTGCATTGTCGGCGACAGGCTTGAGCCCAAGGCGGAAACAATGCGGACTACTGTGCAGGAGGTGCCCGACAGCTGGATGATGCTTGATATCGGCCCGGCCACTACCATGCTCTTCAGTGAGGCCCTGGAAAATGCCAAAACTATTATCTGGAACGGCCCCATGGGCGCTTTTGAAATGGATGCCTTTTCCAGGGGAACCATGGCCATGGTAGAGCGACTTGCTGATTCCCACGCCCTGACCATAGTCGGTGGCGGTGATACGGATGTTGCTGTCCATAAGGCTGGAGAAAGCCATAATATTTCCTACATATCTACCGGCGGTGGAGCTTTTCTGATGCTGATGGAAGGAAAGGATCTGCCGGGTGTTGCGGCCTTGCGGGAAAAAAATAATTACAGGTGACAAATATGAAGCGTAGACCTCTGATTGCCGGAAACTGGAAGATGCACTTGACCGTTGCTGAAGCAAAATCACTGGCAAATGATATTGCGGCAGGCGATATTCCCTCTGATCGTGATGTAATGCTGGCTCCTCCCTTTACCGCTTTGGCCGCAGTGGGTGAAACCTTAAAGAACACCCCGGTACTGCTGGCGGCGCAGAATAACTGCTGGGAAGAAAAAGGGGCATTTACCGGCGAGATATCTCCTGTAATGCTAAAAGATGCCGGATGCGTAATGGCCATTGCCGGACATTCCGAAAGGCGGCATATTTTTGGAGAAACCGATATCTTAATTAATAAACGGGTAGCTGGAGCCCTGAAGTTCGGATTGACCTCAATCCTCTGTATCGGCGAAACCCTCGAGCAGCGGGAAGCAGGGAATACTTTTATCGTCCTGGAAAAGCAGATGCGGCAGGGGTTGTCCGGCATTGACGGATTTGCGGAGGAGCAACTGGTTATCGCTTATGAACCGGTATGGGCCATCGGCACCGGCAAGACCGCCAGTGAGACTCAGGCCCAGGAGGTTCACCGATTTCTCCGCAATCTTCTCGTTGATCTCTATGAGAAAAATATTGCCGACAATATAAGAATATTGTATGGTGGCTCGGTCAAACCTGATAATGTAGATATACTTATGACCCAGGAAGATGTAGACGGCGCTCTGGTGGGCGGCGCAGCCCTGCAGGCTGAATCATTTATCCGCATTATAAATTTTAACGCTTAATTACAGCTTATCTAAAATGACCACAGTTCTTACCGTCATACATGTTTTAGTCTGTCTTTTTCTTGTCGTGATTGTTCTTTTGCAACATGGTAAGGGAGCGGATATGGGCGCCACATTCGGCGGTTCCAGTCAGACCGTGTTCGGCTCAGGTGGGCCGTTGCCCCTGATGAACAAGGTAACTACCGGTTCGGCAATTATATTTATGCTGACCTCTATCAGCCTGGCATATCTTTCAGCTCATATGAGCACCAATTCGCTGATGAAAAATGTTCCCGTCTCAAAGCCGATATCCTCTACCATTGAAAGAGCCCCGGCAAAGGAAGTGGAACAGCCTGATATAGTGCTGGATAAAGATAATCCGGCAGAGAACGTAAAGGATAATGTCGGCTCCGCAGAAATTCCTCCTGCTGAAGTTTTAGAGCAGAAAAATATCACGGTT
The DNA here is from genome assembly GCA_024763115.1 of Desulfobulbaceae bacterium. GTDB lineage: Bacteria > Desulfobacterota > Desulfobulbia > Desulfobulbales > SURF-16 > JANTFJ01. The sequence continues at coordinate 9,994 of JANTGB010000042.1, forward strand.
CCGCCGGTTGTTGAACATAAGGCAACGGAAGCGCTGAAAAAAAATGCAGCAGCTGTTGACAAGGCTGCCGATAAGGTAATAGGGGGAAAAACGAAACAACCTGTTGCCTCGGAATTTGATCAGCAACCGATAACAGAGCAGGAAGAAAAAAAATAAATATAACTGAATCTGTTTATTTAATAAGATTTTCGTTCGAAATCAAGGCATACGAAAAAATTTAACGCTGGCACGAAGTTGAGATATTCCGAGGATAATTTTTTCGTATAACGCAGAAGTCGGGCGAAAAGACATTAAACCAACAGACCCATAACCGTCAGCGAGATTTCTAGTTGAACCCATTATATGGTACTCCTGCCCGGTTATGAAAAAATTTGCCGAAGTGGTGGAACTGGTAGACACGCTATCTTGAGGGGGTAGTGGGCCACGCCCGTGCGAGTTCGAGTCTCGCCTTCGGCACCATTTTTTATACCCAGGAATTCTCTTAAATTCCTTCTAACCCGCAACCGGAAACGGTTTGCGGGTTTTTTCTTTCCTATAGCTTCCTATAAAATCTCTTTACTTCCGAATATAAAAGCGGGTAGATTAGCGGGTACAGAAATAAGGATCCGAATACCCGCATGCCTTATACCCGCTAGGAGGTGCTAGATGGCGAAGCTTATAGCTTTAGAAGTCCGCAATGCAAAAGCCACTGATAAACCGTACAAAATACCCGATGGGCACGGACTGTATCTTTACGTGGCATCATCCGGCAAAAAAACATGGCGGTACCGTTTTCGGGTAAATCACAAAGAATCAACTTTTACCCTCGGATCGTATCCTCAGATGAGTCTTGAGCAGGCAAGAGGTGCAAGAGCGAAAGCAAGGGAACAAGTCAAAAATGGTGTTAACCCGGTGCAAGAGCGGAGGAAGAAGATGCAGCAACTTCGAGAGATTGAAGAAGCTGAAAAAAACTTTGGTAAAACAACTTTTGAATATGTTGCCAATGAATGGATCGAGCTTCAAGGGGGAAATTGGAGCAAAAAGCACGCAGACGTTGTTTATGCAACTCTGAACCATGATGCTTTTCCCTTAATTGGTGATTTACAAATAGATGAAATTACACCTCCAGTTCTTTAATCAGATCTTCTTTTATTGGTTTGATCATATTAGATGTTCCTTGATTTTCTGCTGTAATTCCATTGTCAGCCGTCGGGCTTTGGCCGCTTTTATCAATAATATCCGTCTCAATCTTTTTTCCTGGTTGGGATAAAAAACTATGTCGGTTTGGGTTTGCAGACGGTTTAGAATTCCACAAACAGCCCCGGCATCACGCAACCATTTTTCCTCAGGACCTTCTGTGGTTTTGCCGGAAATAACTTCACTTGACTTGATAAACAGGCCTGGCTACTCAATCATTCTTTTACGCACTTGTCGATTTGCTTTTTGGTAATGTTCATAAAACGACTTTAATTGCCGGGTAGACAGGGGGGATTGTTCAAGATGGGCGGCAAGCTTTGTCGCATCTTCAGGGTTGGCGCGCGCCAACTGCACCAGCACCCGGCTTGCTGCCCAAGTTGATATTACACCGGCGAGTACCTGTTGCAGTATTTCTTCAGGCAATGACTCAAGCAGATCGAGACGTCGTTTAACAAAGGATTTGTCACGACCGATCTGTTTACCAATTTCACCAAATGAATATTTAAACCGATGATGTAGTTCTTGAATGGTAAGCGTTCACCAGCACCTCATCTTCGCCCGTTTGGGCCTTCTCGAATAGCACAAGTATGCTTCGAAGTCCCAAACGAACGAATCTAAGGC
>JANTGB010000043.1 GCA_024763115.1 Desulfobulbaceae bacterium
AGGTATTGATTTAAGTGACCCGAAAGTTATCCGCCAGGCCAAAAAGGCAAATTTTAACTTTTACGGCGCCCCTCATGTCGTTTATCTTCTGCAGGACTCCTCTTTATCACAATGGTCTCTTTTTGATCTCGGCCTCTTTGCTCAGAGCCTGATGTTTGCCGCTCATGCCGGAGGAATAGGCACTGTGCCCCAGGCATTTGTCACGGATTACAGCAGAGAAGTGAAGGAATTTCTCGATATTGATCCAGGCAAACGACTGGTACTTGGCCTGTCAATGGGCTATCCCGATCTTGATTCCCCGGCCAACAGCCTGCGAACCACCAGAGACGAAACGAAAAATTTTCTCAAATTTCTTGAATAGAGGGTGATGACAGGGCTAGAACCTTCCGAACCAGCTCTTCATTAACCGGCATGGGGATATTAAGGCGTCTGCCCTCGGTCAGCAAGGCCCCGTTAATCGCCGCAATCTCGGTGGGACGACCCCGCCTGACATCCTGAAGCATTGAGGAAATATTAGCGGCAGTATCCCGGCAGACCTGAAGAGCCAAGGCCTGGGGATCATTATCCAGGTTAATTCCCCGGGCCCTTGCCACAAGTTCTCCTTCCTTTACTGCAGCCAGCATTTGCGACCTGGCCGGTTTCTGTAGCAATTCGCCATTGGGGCAATCGTAAATGGCAGTCAGGGCATTGATCCCCACGTTGACCAGAAGTTTGGCCCAGATATGATTGACAATATCGGTGCTTGTTTTGGTGGTAAGCCCTGCCGAGTTTAACAATCCTGCCGCGTTAAGCAATTTGTTCTCCGCTTCGGCCGAGGAAGGCCGGAGAAAACCTATTCGAGTCAGGCCGTTGCCGCCATGTCGCACCCGTCCCGGTTCAAGCAGGGTTGCGCCCTGGGCCGTGACCCCGATGGCCATATCACAGGCAGGGGAGAGATCAAGATGGCTTATGCCGTTTTCCAGGGGAATAAGCAGGGTCCGGGGAGAAATCAGAGGACGGGCCGGCTTAAGGGCAGCGGCCACGTCAGAAGCTTTAACACAGAGAAAAACAAGACCTGCCGGGCCGATTTTCTCCGCCTCGGCAGTTATGGTCAGGGAACAGGTAAACTCCTGCCCATCGTCAATGAGCAGGAGTTTATTGCCTAATCCTGCGGCCCGGTTCCGGTCATGATCAAGGAGAAATATTTCATTACCGCTTGTCCGGCTTAAATATGCCGCAAAAAGCGAACCTAAAGCGCCGGGGCCGATTACTGCAATTTTCATTTTTTGCTAAGGCAGAATGTCCAGAAGACAGCATTAATTTTACGATTATTTAACGAGGTCTGATTTTACCATGAAGCGCATGAAGGACATGAGGAAAAGAAAAATAAGAAATCAGCATGTTAACTTCATGCTCTTCATGAACTTCATGGTGAGTTAAGACTTTATTTGATTATAACGGCATCCTCAATAATAGCCTTGTATTTATATCCGGCGCCGAAGTCCTTATCCTTGGCCAGCACGCCCTCTACTAAAATAACAGACTCAGGCGCGGCCTGATCCATGGTGGTGACAACCAGATCATGGGTATTCTGCATGGGATTGCCGGTGCCGTCCTGGATATGAATCCAGTTTTTCCCCATTATTTTCGGAGAAAACTTTAAAACCTTGCCGCGAACCAATACCTTTTTGCCGTTCAGTTCTTGAGCCTTGGCAAATACTTCCTCAACCGTTACGCCGTTTTTCCCTTCGGCCTTATCTATTTTTATTTCCTGGAAGGGAACAATGGCCTTGGAACTGCCCATGGTAACGTTGGCCACAGCCTGTTGGTCAACCGGGTTAACACCTTCCGCCGACATGGCCTTGGCAAAATCATTATTCCCCTCGGCGGTATGAGGTAAGGCGACCGGAGCCTTTCCCTTGATACCGGCTGAAAAAATAATTTCGTCAAAGGTGCGGTCAAGGGTACGGCTGTGGAAATTTTTCATTACCCCGCCGCTGAGCAGGGCGACCTCGTCACCGGCCTTCACCTTTACCGGTCTGACGGCAGCCCATATTTTTTTACCATTACTGTCGATCTGCATATAGGTATAGCCGCCGCTGTCAAAGGTCTCAATAATCGTTCCCTTGATCTCATTTGTTTCCGCATGAGGGGCAACAATCGCCTTTGTCTCATGGACAACAGCCGGAGCTTCATGTTTTGCTTCTTCCTTGGCCGGGGCTGTCTTGTTCTCCTGCTTGGAGCATGCCGGCAGGGCCAGAGCCAGACAGAGTCCGGCAATCAAATAAATTTTTTTGCTTAATTTCATGTTTTCCTCAATGTTTTTCAGCTCTTATGATTATCAGTAAAAATAAATCCGTCATTTTTACGATCAATTAGAGTGCTTCCGCCCCTGACCAGGGAACCGAAAAGAATTTCCTCAGTAAGAGGATCACCAATTTCAGTCGTAATAAGCCTTTTTAACGGCCTGGCCCCGAATTCCCGGCTATAACCTTTTTGGGCCAGCCAGTTACGAGCCCTGTCGGTAAGTTTCAACGTAATTTTTCTCTCCTTGAGCTGCTCCTGCAGTTCAGCGATCATTTTATCAACAATAAGCTTCATGACAGCAGGCTCAAGTCCGTTAAAGGAAATTATTTCATCCAGCCGGTTCCTGAATTCCGGGGCAAAAAGATCCCTTATCGCCCGCTGGTCAGCGCCTTTTTTGTCCCCGACAAAACCAATAACCTGACCGCTGGTCTCCCGGGCTCCGGCATTGGTGGTCATCAGGAGAATAACATTACGGAAATCCGCCTTTCTGCCGGAATTATCCGTTAAAGTAGCGTGATCCATGACCTGGAGAAGAATGCTGAAGATATCAGGGTGCGCCTTTTCAATCTCGTCGAGCAGGAGCACGGAATAGGGATGCTTGCGGATGGCATCAGTCAGCAGGCCGCCTTGGTCAAACCCGACATAGCCCGGAGGAGCGCCGATAAGCCGCGCCACCGCGTGTTTTTCCATGTATTCGCTCATGTCGAAACGTTCAAAATGAATGGCAAGACCGGCAGCAAGCTGACGGGCCACCTCGGTTTTACCCACGCCGGTGGGGCCGGCAAAAAGGAAAGCGCCGGTGGGGCGCCGGGGATCTTTAAGCCCGGCCCGGCTCCGTTTGATTGCCCGGGTCAGGGCGGCAACGGCATGATCCTGACCAAAGACAACTTCTTTCATCTTTTGGTCAATTTCCTGGAGCTGGGCCATATCGGAACCGGAAATGTTTTTGGTCGGAATACGGGCCATTCCGGCGATAACCGCCTCAACATCGCGGACGGTAACGGTTTTCCGCTTACGGCCCGAGGCCAGGCGAAAGGCCGAGCCTACTTCATCAAGAACGTCTATGGCCTTGTCCGGCAGAAAGCGCTCGTTGATATAGCGGTCAGCCAGCTCTGCGGTAATTTTTAAGGAGGGCAGCGAGTAGCTCACCCCATGATGTTCCTCATAACGTGATTTCAGCCCCTTTAAAATATCAATGGTTTCACTGACTGAAGGTTCTGCAATATCAATTTTCTGGAAACGCCGGGACAGGGCCCGATCTTTTTCCACATAATTTTTATACTCTTCATAGGTGGTTGAGCCGATGCAGCGCAGGGTGCCGGCCTGTAAAGCCGGTTTCAACAGATTGGAGGCATCCATGCTGCCGCCGCTGGTGGCGCCGGCCCCGATAATGGTATGGATTTCATCAATTAAGAGAATAACATTGCCCTTTTTCTCCACCTCGTCAATTACGCCCTTGAGCCGCTGTTCAAAATCACCCCGGTACTTGGTGCCGGAAAGCAAGGCGCCCATATCAAGCAGGTGAATTTCCTGATCCTGGAGAATTTCCGGTACCTTTTCTTCATGTATCCGCCGGGCCAGGCCTTCGGCAATAGCGGTTTTCCCCACTCCCGGCTCACCCACCATCAGGGGATTATTCTTGCGGCGGCGACAGAGGATCTGCATAACCCTTTGCATCTCCTGCTCTCGACCGATAAGTGGGTCGATCAGTCCGTCAGCCGCCCGCTCGGCAAAATTAACCGTATATTTTTCCAGGGCGGTCTGCGGAGCATCCTGCTGATTATCCTTCCGGTTCGGACAGCAGGCAGGTTTTTCATCAAGAGCATGGGAAATACATTCCACCACATCAAGACGGCTTAACCCCTCGGCTTCTAGAAAATAAACGGCAAAGGAATCAGGCTCGGAAAAAATGGCGGTAAGGACATCGCCGGAGTCAACTTCCGCTTTGCCGCAGCTCTGGACATGGGCAATGGAGCGTTGCAGAACCCGGTTGAAACCAATGGTCTGGGTCGGCTCCTGTCTGCCGTCGGTTAACATGGGCAGGTTTTTGCTGAAAAAATGTTCAAGACTGAGCTTGATGTTTGTCACATTACCGCCGCAGCGGGTAATTAACTGCGAGGTCAGCTGGTCATGGAGCAGACCAAAGAGGATATGCTCCACGGTTACATGCTCATGGCGGCGGTTTTTTGCTTCACGAATGGCCATAACAAGGGCCATTTCCACTTTTTGATTTATCATACTCATATATAACTACTCTTTTTCCAGGGAACATTTAAGCGGAAATTCATTTTTCCGGGCAATATCATGCACTACTGCAACCTTTGTTTCAGCAATATCTCTGGTATAAACCCCGGCAATGCCGATTCCCTGCTGATGAACGTTCAGCATAATTCGGGTAGCCTCACTGTTGTTCTTGTTAAACACGGTTTCCAGTACCATTATAACAAAATCCATGGTGGTGTAATCATCATTATGAAGCAAGACCTTATATAAAGAAGGTTCCTGAATCTGCTGCCTGTCTCTGGTGGCAATTTTTTCTTCTATATTACTCATTTGGTAACCGTTCACCAGGGAATAAATCTTTGCAATATTTAAGTCTCTAAGCGTTTACCAGTGCCTTAGATTCGGAGTCTGCGCTTACCTGTTCATTTGTGCCTGCGCAGCATACTGGTAGACACCGCTTCGCTGTTATTCAAGCAGGCAGGTAAGCGTAGACTCCGAAATGGGCAAAGATGAGGTGCTGGAGAACGATTACCTCATTTGTAACTACTCATGGGGTAAGCGCCTAAGTTTTTTCCACTATTTTTTATCCTTACGTCTGAGACAATTTACCGGAATTTTTGTTCCTGTCCAGCAAAAAGCCAAAGAGGAAATTTTCCAGGACAAGATTATCCTGAATACCGGAACTCTTCAAGGTGAGTTCGGTTTCCAGCAATCCGGCCAGCCCCTGTTTGAGCTGGGCCGGAGAAAATTTTTCCGCCTGGAGAAAAGTCTTGTAAACCACATATGGATGACCGGTTAAGGCGGAAGGCAGCTCATCCCTGGTCTCTTTAAGCCGGGGCAGATAGTTGTTTTGAAAAACAGGATATGACATTCCCCTGGAATAGCTGGGCTCAGCCTGCCTGAGAACAGCGCCTGCCACCAGCAGTTTACGGATAAAGTTACGCAGTCCGGCCACGATTTTCAAGGTATGTATGCCGTTTTCCCGCAGACGTTCAAGGCTGGCCAGGGTAGCTGCCGGGTTCCGGGCGGCAAAGGCCTCGGTAAATTCGAACAGGGCTTCTTCTCTCGTTTGTCCGGTTATGGCTTCAACGTCGCTGGTCCTGATGATACCGGAATCTGCGGCATAGAGGGCCAGTTTCTCTGTTTCCATAACTGCGGCGACCGGATGAAAGCCCACTCTTTCGATTAATTTCTGCATGGCCCGTGGTTCAATTTTTTTGTTAAAATCATTTAGGGTGCGGACAATCAATTCACGAACCACATTATCCTGATCCCTGCGGGCGGCAGCTGTTGCTCCGGCATCAATAGCCAGATCAATAATTATCCCTGTCTTTTCTATGAATTTATACAGTTTTTTTCGCTTGTCAACGGCTTCAGCAGTTAAAATAAGAATATTCTGCGGTGGAATGCCCTTTTCAAGCACGGCCTCGACCTGTTCCGCTCCCTTGCTCTGCTGCTCAGAGTCGGGAATTTCAGTTATCTCCACCTTCTTTACCCAGTCCACTTCCTGGGGCTTGGCAAAACCGAACAGGGTTCTCCAGCGGCCGGCAGCCAGATCGGTTATTTGATCATCCCTGCTTAATCCGGCCAGGCTGAACATCCTGCCCAGCCCGCGAGCGGCCAGGTCAAATTTTTTTTCAGTAAAGGCCGCGGCCGCCTGGGTCCAGAAGGTTTTTGCCATATTTTTTGACAGAAAAAGCCTGCTGTCTGTTACCCGGAATATCCTGCGACCAGGGAAAATAGTGTAACTCTTGAGCAGATTCACGGTCCTGGCCGGATTTTCCCGGTCACCATCGATCTCCTGGATATTACTTTTCCGCTGTTCTTTGTCCGGTAAAAGGGCGGCAATTATATTATCAGCCACATCCCGGCATAAAAAACGTTCGCCAAAGAAAAGATAAACAGAATTTACCTGACCTTTTTTTATAGCTGCCAGCAGGCGGGGGATATCTTTTCTTTTGTATAGCGGCATTAGATTTTTTCGATTAATGAGTTTAATTTCAAGAGCCATAATGGCATATTCAGCAATATTTGCAAGTTATAAGGAGAAGAGATGCCCTTATTTGGAGCACATATGTCGGTCAGCGGCGGCCTGGAAACGGCCTTTGCCCGAATCAGCCGGGTGGATGGCCGGGCCCTGCAGATTTTCAGCCGGAATCAGCGGCAATGGAAGGTCAAGGCAATTACGGATAAAGAGGTTGAGCGTTTTACCGCAGCCTGGCGGCAGTGGGGGGATTTCCCGGTGGCGGTTCATGATTCATATCTGATCAATTTAGCCTCGCCGAAAAAGGAAATCGCCGAAAAATCCATTCAGGCCCTGGCCGCTGAATTGGAACGGACAAGGCGACTTGGGGTTAAATATCTTGTCATGCATCCCGGTTCCCATCTTGGTGCCGGAAAGGAGGCTGGACTGACCACTTTTGTCGATAATCTTGATAAAGTATTAAGGGCCGGCCCGAAAAATTCGCCGGTTACAATTCTTCTTGAAACCACTGCGGGACAGGGCACGGGCCTGGGAGCGGATTTCAGCGAACTTGCCTTTATTTTAAGGCGGTCGGCCTGGAGTGACAGGCTGGGAGTATGTCTGGACACCTGTCATGTCTTTGCCGCAGGATATGACATTAGAACTCCGGAAAAATATCAGGAGACTTTTGCTGATTTTGACCGGATAATCGGTCTGGATAAGCTGAAATTCTTTCATCTTAATGATTCAAAAAAAGAACTCGGCAGCCGGGTTGACCGCCATGAACATATAGGTCGAGGCAAAATCGGGTTGAGCGGCTTTAAGCTGCTGGTCAATGATCCCTGTTTTACCTCGCATCCCATGGTTCTGGAAACGCCTAAAGGCGAAGATCTGGCTGAAGACCGGGAGAACCTGGCAACTTTACGTAATTTGGTGACTTGCCCGGCAACTTGACTTTGCCTGGGGGTGAATGATATTTATTCTTATTTAAAAAAAGTATACCAGTGCTTCTTAAATTGATATTGTCGGCAAATACAACTTTGTAGGTCTGAGTGAGCCCTTAGCGAAATCAGACAATATCCTGTTGGTTGTCTGGTCTCGATGTCTCGCTTTATCCGCTTACCGGTTCCTCAACCAGGTCCCTACTGGGTCGGGTCTAATCATTATTTTTGAACAAGTTGTTAATTTTGTCGTAACATGTTAATTTCAAGTTATTGTTTAAGTGTAACTACTCATGGGGTAAGCACTTAATGATTGCGGAAATATGCGGTGCCCTGTGAGCGGTTACACGATTTGTTGAGTTAAACGGACCATGGGCAGCTCCAACTGGAAACTGGAAGGCCTCAGTGAATAAAATGGGTAGATACTGTTGTCGTTCTCTTTATCCTACCGGACTTTCTCCAAATTAAAATACGTTAATTTTATCAAAATTACCTGATTAAACTACTTTTTACAATAACCACTCGCACGCTCGTGATCGTAGGTTTTTTTAAGGCATGTGGAGAGCAGCGAATGAGGCCCCCCAGCTCATAAGAAATCCCGATCAAAAGATCCACTACCAAAAAAGAAATTTCCAAACTGGAAGTGTCTTTCAGAATAATTAAGGAGAATGTTTTTATGACGCCATATTCTTTTACCTTTGTCAGCCGGAAAATTGTTATATCAGGATTATTTTATGCTTTAGCAACGACAATAGCCATACCCCTCACAGCTAATGCGGCGAATCATGTTGTTGATTCAAGCCTGGATGAACAGGACGGGAACACTACTACAGGCAATTATTCCCTGCGCGAGGCCATTGCCAATGCCGTTGACGGGGACATAATAACCTTTGATTCTAAAACTTTTCCGGCAACCGGCAAGACTACGATAACTTTTATCCTCGGCACAATGAACATTGTAAACAGTATCACCATTGACGGTGATTCACGTGTCACCCTTGACGGGAACCATGATACGCAAATGTTTAACATATCTTCATTATCGGCTTCCACCAAGCATGTTAACCTGCAAAATATAACATTTGAGAACGCTTTTGCGGAAAGCCTTGGTGGTACAATACATAATCAGGAAAATCTTACCGTCAATAATTGTATTTTCTCCAACAATACATCAATGATTGGTGGAGCAATATACAGCCTGGAGCCTTATGACAATCCTCACAACAACCTGACTACCATAACCAATAGCCATTTCACTGGCAACGGTATGTGCCCTGATACTGCAGTGACAGGCCGTCTGCTGTCAGGCGGAGCTTTGAGATTAAGTTATACTAATGCAGAAATAAGTAACTGTGAATTTACGGACAACTGTACAGGTGATAATGGAGGCGCAATTGCAACCTATAACAGTCGGCTGGAAATAACCGACAGTTCTTTCAGCGGCAACAGGGCCTCTATCGATAGAACTGGCTGTGGAGGTGCAATGTATCTCAGTGGATCCACTCTCACCCTGGACAATGTGTCCATGGAAGCAAATACAGCAGCCGGAGCGGGAGGAGCAATGCAATTGGTCAGTACCCCGCTCACTGTCAAAAACAGTATTTTTTCAAACAATATTGCCGAGTTCGGCAGTGGCGGTGTTCTTGACACCACCGGTCCGGATACCAGTATTGTCATGACTGATACTGTTATTTCAGGTAACAGCAGTTCCGTTAAGAACGGTGGTGGATTAAACATTATTAATGGTGCCACTCTTGATTGTTCCCTCTGCACATTAACCGACAACAGTGCTTCCGGCAATGGCGGTGCCGTTTTCTGTGCCTGGTCCGGTTCAAGCGCCACCATCTCCAACAGCGTTTTTTCCGGAAACTCGGCTACCAATGGCGGTGCCATCAGTACTGACGATGCCAATATTGACTGTACAGAATGCACCATGAACAACAATTATGCCACGCAACGTGGAGGAGTTATATTCAACGACACAAGCAGTGACGCCACCATCACAAACTCAACAATTACCGGTAATAATTGCGATTTATGGGGAGGAGTCGTTTTCAATGAAGGCCTTTTGACTCTGGATCAAAGCAGTATGTCCAGCAACATGGCAAATGAAGTGGGAGGAGCAGTCCTGAATGCCAACTTTGACACATCCGGTGCGCATATGACCATCGTTAACTCTGTGCTGAACAATAACAGATCTTCTTATGGTGGGGCAATCAGCAATATGCTTGATGGATCAATTCTTACAATTGACAGCTGCACTGTAAGCGCCAACGATGCCGACAATTATGGAGGTGGCGCATATAACAGTGATCAGGCTGAGATGACGGTACTCAATTCAACTTTTTCTGCCAATAACGCCACTGAATATGGTGGAGGAATAATCAGTCTTGCAAGTGGTATCGTTAATTTGCAGAATTCTACTGTTTCAGGCAATTATACCAGTATTGATGGCGGTGGAATTTATAATGAGTCAACGATTTATCTGACAAACACCACCTGCGCAGACAATGCCGCTGATGGTCTAGGTGGTGGAATTTACAGCGAATCAATAGTAAACCTTCAAAGTTCAATCCTGGCAGAAAACAGTTCTGATGATATTCACATTCTCAACCCTGCCGATCTGATCGCCAGCTACTCCCTTATTGAGAACGACAACAGCACGACTCTTCTTGATGGGGTTGATAATAATATTGTCGGACGGCCCGCCATATTATTGCCACTGGAAGATAATGGCGGACGCACTTTTACCCATGCTTTACAAACAGGCAGTTCCGCCATAGACAGCGGCAGTAATCCGAATGGTCTTCTCACAGACCAGAGGGGAACCGGATTTTTGAGATTGGCAGGGGGAGCAGTTGATATGGGAAGTTTTGAATATCAGGATGTTTACGACCTGGCGGATATTGATCAGGATCATGATGTTGATGGGCTGGATATTGTCGCTGTAGCAAAGGCCGGTTCTCCTTCGATTCAAACACTGGCCAGTGAATTTGGCAACTCAAAATAATGAGGAATGTGGTGGAAGTTATTTCCGGCAAAACCACAGAAGGTCCTGAGGAAAAATGGTTGCGTGATGCCGGGGCTGTTTGTGGAATTCTAAACCGTCTGCAACCCCAAACCGACATAGTTTTTTATCCCAACCAGGAAAAAAGATTGCGACGGAAATTACTGACAAAAGCGGCCAAAGCCAGACGGCTGACAATAAAATTACAGCAGAAAATCAAGGAACACCTCTAATATGATCAAACCAATAAAAGAAGATCTGATTAAAGAACCGGCCAAACATGGGGCAAGTCAGCGATCTATAGCAAAGCAACTCGGCATCTCCCGCAATACGGTGAGTGGAGGTTTATCAGGGACGCAAAATAGTGGCCCAACACGAACGAATGTTACAGGGTAGAGACAAACGGATTACCGACCCCGGTCATCATCGCCCATTAAACAGCAGAAAGGCTCATCAGGGACAAAGCAATGAAGAAAAATGTCTCGTTGGGACAAGTGACACCCTTGATCGTTATGTAGTCGAACTTAAAAAAAGATCCAGAGGCAGGGGACTGGTTAGACTCCACCGATTGCTTGATCTTAAAAGAAGCTATCCGGAAAAACCTTTCTCACAGGCAATTGAAGATGCTTTGCATTACGGCCTCTTTGATCTTGCCGGACTGGAAAGAATGATCCAACTATTTCATCCCTTATTTTATCGTCCCCAAACTACAACTTACTGCGCAAACGCCGGCTTAGTTTTGATTAGCAGAAGTGGCTCAGTTTTCGTTAGCGTTCAAGCTTTGAGGAGTGAAATTCCCTTAACAGTATAGTAACTGCTCACAGGGCACCGCATATTTCCGCGATCAGCCTGTCTTACATAGCACCAGTATGCTCGCCGGCATGATCACGAAAATCTCCGGTACCCTGCAGGTAAGCGCAGACTCCAACCAGTTACAAATACTCCGGAAATAACACGAAAATAATTCCTAAGCTCCTAAGTTTTTTCCAAGACTCGGCTCGAAAAAACAGGCCTCCGGCAGCTCAACAATGGTCGCCTGCATAATTGCAGGTCTGCTTGAGCGCCTAAAAAAACCTTGGGTTTTGGGACAAAGCCCCAATTATTTAAACAGGGCATAAACTCCGACTCTGAATATGAGGTGCTCTGTGAGCAGTTACCAATCCGGAGAAATCAACAGACACATTTGTCCTGATATTATAGAATCAGTTTTATTTCAAGGCGAAGTTGTGATAAAATCGTAAGCGTTCACCAGCACCTAATCTTCGCCCGTTTGGGCCTTCTCGAATAGCACAAGTATGCTTCGAAGTCCCAAACGAACGAATCTAAGGCACTGG
>JANTGB010000044.1 GCA_024763115.1 Desulfobulbaceae bacterium
TTGCAAAGCTGTCTTCGTCCAGAGCCCTTTTACTTGGCTGGCGGTCAGCATAGAAAACACCAATGGGGCGACGATTAACAATAATTGGACTGATAAAAAAAGATTCCACATTCAGGGTTGTTCTGAGTTTGTACATTATCTCTTTGGAGTAGGGAGTAATTTTGGTGTTCTGAATCCATAGCCCTTTCCTGCTGTCAAAAAGATTGGTAAAGAGGTCGTCTTCCGCAGACTTATACACTGGGAAAATAAAATGTTCCATTAAAAAATCAGCACTATTTCCCAGGACAAATTTGGCCGCAATTCGTGATTTGCGGCTGTCATACAGGGCAAAAATACAGCGATCCATACAAAAATGTTCCACACCTTCTGTTTTGTGGCTACGGAACGGAACGTTCCAGGCTTCGCACCCCTTTTTTGAAAAAATAGAACGCACAGCTTCCGCCAATAAAGACGGCTAAGATGAACCAGCCGCCCATCAGACCCCAATCAAGTAAGGACATTCTCCCGTCGGCCAGCCACCTCCTTATTATCCAGTAAAGCGGTTCAACGCCGATTGCTATAATGACCATTTGCAGGGCCATGGCCGTGAAAAGAAAAAAAATCGCTCCCAGCGATCCTTGGGCTGCGGCCCGGTTTTCGGCCTTAAAATCGGCAAACATTGAGCCAAAGCCTATGGCCATAGCCACCACCGTCCAGGTGATGATAATGCTTGACAAAACACTGAACCACCACATGGGCCCGCTGATTTCCAGCAGATAGTCGGAAACCGTGACCAGGAGCAGGGAAAGAAAGGTAAAAGGGATTGCGTAAAAAAGAAATTTATAAAAAAGAAAGCGGCTCATTGGTAAGGGTGAGGCGGCAATGATGTAAAAGGAGCCTGACTCGCCGCCCACTGAGGGGTAAACAAAACGGGCTGACAGGGAAATGATAATGAAGCCGGTGAGGCCGATGTTGAGAAAAGATATAAGGTTGGTTATGTACTCCTTCTGCATGAAGGAGCGCTCCAGGGGAAGAGCCTTGAAGCTGTAGAGGTAGACAATAACCAGGGCAGCGATCATAAAAAGCTGCGACCATTCGGCGGAGTCGCGAAGAAATGTCTTCAGCTCCTTTCTAAAGATCCATTGTCGTGCTCCGCCCAGAAGCTCTTTTCTCTTCCTGAATCGGCGGGAGCCGCCAAATGACTCCTGGGACTTTGAATAGCCGGAAAGGAAAAAAACATCCATGGCCCATTGCCCAAGAAAAAAGAGCGAGACAGGGGTGGTCAGAAGCAGGGAAACAAGAAGACGGTCAATCACCCTTTCCGTCAGGTAGCCAGTCAAAAGATTTGCGGCCCAGGCTCCGGGAACCCAGGGGCCGGCCGGCCTTGACATGGCAGCCAGATATTCGACAAAATGACCGTAGCTATTCGGATTAACGAGTTCCTCGGGCCGCAGCATTCTGAGCATTATGTAAAGAAAAATTCCGAAACAGAGGAAGAGATAAAAAACAATGTCTCTGGTTCGCCTGGCCGGAAAAAAACGGATAAGCAGCACCGTGATTCCCATCCCGAAACCGTTGGCAATAAAGGCGATGGCCAACACCGTTATAAGGAGGAGTGGATAATAGAGGATCCCGGCCTGAAAAATCCTGCCATAGGCCATGAATACCGGCAGTGAAAATAGCACCATCATCCAGGAGGTGTAAGCTGTGGTGGTGACATAGCGCATGGCATAGATGGCGGATGGGCTGACCGGGGCGCTGAATATTATTTCGTTGTCCTGGGAAAGATAAATGGTGGAAACGGCCGAGACCATGCTGGAAAAAATGAGCATGGCAAACATAACGATCCAGGCCATCTGGTAAATCTTCAGGCTGAGAATAATGCCCAGTTCACTCTGGCCGTGAAAATAGGCAACAACCTTAAGCGAAACAAGATAGAGGGCAACGAGCAGTGCTGTTCCGCAGCAGAAAAGACCCACACTGCGGGGCCGTAACCTTTTTTGCCGAAATAAATGGTTGCGGGCCGTATGCAGAAAGGGGCTGATAAGGGTATGGAACAAGGATTTTGTCATGATTTCAAGGCATGAATTACAGCCCCCAGTTCATGGGCGCCGGTAAGTTCCAGAAAGATATCTTCCAGGCCGCTGCCTTCCAGTCTGGCCTCGCGGCGCAGCGATTCCAGGCTGCCCATGGCCCCTATCTTCCCCTGCTGGATAATGGCGATCCGCTCACATATCTGCTCAGCGATCTCCAGGGAATGGGTGGAGAGAAAGATGGCTTTTCCGCGGGCCGCGTAATCCCTGAACAGTTCCTTCACCAGTTTGGCGCTTTTCGGGTCAAGTCCCACCATGGGTTCATCGACAATAATCAGGGGCGGTTCAAGCATAAAGGTAGCAGTCATGATCAACTTCTGGCGCATGCCGTGGGAATAGCTTTCAATTAGATTATCGTCCCAATCTGTTAGGTCAAAGAGATCAAGATAATGTCGGCAGCGCTCATATTCATGGCGTTCAAGGCTGTAGAGGCCGGCGATAAACTGGAGGAATTCCGAACCGGTCAGTTTCTCGTATAGATAGGGGCGATCCGGGATATATCCGGTTATTTTTTTGCATTCTTCCGGGTAAGAGGCCAGATCGACATTATTGATCCTGATCGTGCCGCTGTCCGGCTGTAAAATTCCGGCCAGCATTTTTATAGTCGTTGTTTTCCCGGCCCCGTTCGGCCCCAGGAAGCCAAGGATCTGGCCTGCGCTTACCGTAAAGCTGATGTCATCTACTGCCTTGTAATTGTCAAAATTCTTGCTGAGATGTTCAACTGCCAGCATGTTTTTTTCTTCTGTCATGGCATCACCTTAATCTGCAAACGGCCCAGCAGCGCCCCTATCTTGATCTGTTCCCTTGTCTCGCCCACCGTAAAACCGATATGGCCGAGATCAGCGGGTATCTGGTTGGTTGTTGTGTCAAGACTTAGCCAGTTGCCGTCCAGGCAGACTTCATTCCAGGCATGATAGTAAAAGGCGCCCTGGGAAAAGGTGACGCCTGCGACAATCCGGGCCGGGATCTCCATGCTCCGGGCCAGGGCCGTGAACAGGGCCGCGTGTTCATTACAGTCGCCCCGCCGCCGGTTTAACGTAGAAAGGGCGTCCGGCACCGTGATCTCAGGTCTTTTATCCAGGTTTTCGTATACCCATTTTGTCAGGGCCTTGACCTTGCTCATGTAGCCCCTGGTATCAGTGCAGATTTGGCGGGCCAGTTCCTGTATTTTCGGGTTGTCGGCCTGGATATAAGGTGTTGCTGCAAGGCTGTCTGTCTCCTCCTTGCAGGGTGTCGCCTCATGATCCGGTATTTTTTCCAGGGAGATGGTCAGGATATTGCCGTCAAGCTGCTGGCGATCCCTGTTAAGTTGAAAATCTCCTTCTGCCGGAAAGGTGAGGCGGTAGGAAATTGTGGTCAGGTTTTTTAAGTCAACCATGTTGCCGGTCACAGGTACGGAGACGCTGCGGAGAAGGTCTGTGGCCGGTTTTTTGATATCGGTTGCCTTGAATTCGGGTTCGGCCAGCATGGTAAATCCTGCCGGCGACTCCTCCTTGACCAGATTGCCGTTCTTGTCAAGCCAACTGTTGACCCGTATGCCGGAAAAATATTCGACAAAATGATGCAGGTTATGCACCTGTCCTTTAATTAACACCTTTTCCAACCCCTTGTATTCCAGGGTAGTGTCATTACCGGCCAGGGTAACCGGGTCAAAATAGGGAACTTTAATCCGGTCGCCGGATTGAAGATTCTGTTTCAGGAGATAGCCGCGCTGGTTTATGGCCAGATAGGGGGCACCGGCTAAACGGATCTGATCCGAAATTTTCTCCTTGCCGGTGGACATGGTGAAATGCACTGTCCTGCCATCAACCGTGCCGTTCACCGACATGGTTGAAAACGGTGAATCCATGGCAAAATCAAATGAGCGAAGAAGAAGGGAGGGAGTAAGCTCGGCAGTGACACGCATTTCCACCGGATGATATTCGTTCAGGATGCGGAGATTAAGACGGGCCGACTGATGGAGGATAAATCCTTCGCCATCCGCCGGCATGAGCCTGCTCTTCACAAAACCGATACGTTCGTTCTTAAAATAGACTCCCACATACCGTTCTTCCCTGGCCCGCTGCAAAACCTTGATCTCCTGCGAATCAAGGGTCTTGATGTTGTGATCCCGCCACATCAGGGCGGCAAAAAGAGCAGCCCAGCCGAGTAGAAAGAGTATCTTTAAAACTGAATAACTACCTGTTTTTTTTATTTTCATACATGGCCATATCAGCTGCCCTCATCCGGCGCTGTTATCCTTTGCCCACATCATCCGGAATCAAACGGTGAGACGTAGAATTCGCCTGCCTCCAAAGCAACAGTGTCACAAAAATAGTACCATTTCCCCTTATTCTACAATTTTTCCCGGAAAATAAGAACAGGCTGGTTATCGCGATGATCACCCGGACTAATTACAAAGCTAAATCCCCAGCTATGCTGGGGAGAATAGGATAAAGGCTTTGCCATAGTATTTAAGAAAAGTTCCTTTTGAGTTAAGGGAACAGCACTGAACTGTGACCGAAACCCGAAAGGAGCAACCAATGAAAAAAGATTAGCACACACAACCTGGGAATGTAAATGTCATATTGTGTGGGTATCTGAGAATAGAAGAAAATCAACTGACGTTTCGGTGGCCGCCGGCATTTTGTATCCGGCCTTCGGGATTCAGCTCAGTCCGATTATCGCGGCGGTAGCCATGAGCCTGAGTTCGGTCTCGGTCATTAGCAGTGCCCTCAGGTTGAAATTATTCAAAAAACGCCACTTTGCTCTTCGGCTCTTTCTTCAGTTCAAGTGGAAAAGTATCCGCTTAAAGAGGAAAATTGTTCAAGCTTCCTGTATCGGCCAGGGGAACAACCGAAATATTCTCGACAAGTAACTACTCAGGGGGCAAGCCGCAAGCTGGCTGAACAGTATTTTTATATTCTGGATGATCTGCTGCTGACACACCGGCTACCGGTATTCACCAAACGAGCCAAACGGAGGATGGTCAGCCATCCCAAGTTTTATTTTTTCGATGCGGGAGTGTATCGGGCAATTCGCCCGAAAGGACCATTGGACCGACCTGAAGAAATAGATGGAGTGGCACTGGAGACCTTGGTCTTCCAGGAACTGCTGGCTGTTAATGACCTGCACCGGCTCGGATACGAGCTCTTTTACTGGCGGACAAGCAATGGCCAGGAGGTTGACTTTGTCCTGTATGGTGAAGCAGGCATTATTGCCATCGAGGTAAAACGGGCAGCAAAAATTCGTGCAAGAGAGCTTCGAGGTCTGAAAGCCTTCTCTCGTGACTACCCCATGGCCGCCCTGTATATGTTTTATGGTGGTGATACCAGAATGTATATTGACGATATAACGCTTGTCCCGATTCAACAAGCATTACTGCAACTGCCGCAACTGCTTGACGCAGGATAGATGATGATAAGAAGTTGCTTTACCGCAGGAAAATGAATTATACACAATTATACAATGTTTAATTTTACTCTGACCCCAATAATAAATCTTATATTTCACGACCTGACCCGTGTTAGTCAACGGCTCCAGGTTAGCGACTTTGAGTAGTTATCTCTCCCAACCCTTTGTTTTCTTGACAAAATATTGTCTCTTTGCTATGTAGCGGAACGATGACATTCGTCGATAATGATAATACTGAAAGCATCTTCTCTGTAGTGCTGGGTAAGAAAGCTGGCAAAATCTTCATCCTCGTCGTCCAGGCCCAGGGTTTGATAGGTGGCAATGTGGATGCGTGCATTTCTGGCCGTATTCTCTCCCCGTACATTCTTGACAGTACGGACATTATCACCAAAAGCAGCCTTGAGTTTGCTATATGCCTGTGTGCGCAGTTCGTCGCGGTCACATAAAAAGAGTGCTGGTTTAGGAAGTTGTTCCGCCTCGTGTAATCGCCATAACAGATTAGTAGCAATAACGGTTTTCCCGGAACCTGTGGATAGGCTGAGCAGAATGCGGGCCGGTTCGTTTTTTTGTTGACAGCATATAATTTTTTCAAAGGCTGCTCGTATTGCAGCATCCTGATAATATCGACTTTGCGACCAAGCAGGACTATCAGTCATGAACAGCATCCTGGCTATCGGCTGAGTAATGTTTATGCTTGTATCTTTTTCATAACGGGTACACAAGTCGGCATGAGGCAGAAAGTCCTCAAAGGGGAAAGGCCCAGTCTGAAGACTGGTCACATTATCAAACTCTCCATAGCGGTGACCGTTGGTGGCAAATACATATTTAACATCAAAACGTTTGCAAGCAGCATACCCCTTGGCTTGCTGCATACCTTTAAGGGGATCTTCGCTTTCTTTTTTGGCTTCCAGCACGGCAACGGGAAGGGGTTTAGGCATATCACCGACTTGTACGCAAAGCAAATAATCCGTACGACCTGACCCTTTGCGGCGGCGTCCTTTTGGTCCGGTGGGTTCCACGGGTGCTGGGGTTTCGAGCTTTATTCGCTGAGGATCAGCGTAACCTTTTTGGCGCAGAACCGGATCAATTAGATGAAAACGAGTTTCAGCTTCATTGTAGCTCATTATTTTCTTGCCCCTAACCCTCTTGCCAGTTTAAGAGAGTTTTCAGTTTGTCGGTTCAATGTACAATAGTCTTTGGGACGATAATATTTTGATGAGAAACAGTCTGATGTTTGAAAGAATTTGTTGAAATTACCATTTATGATACTTTATGCAAGCACAAGAAGTAGGTGCTTGGGCGCTAAAATTAACTGACCCACTTATGCTAAGAATTTGTGACCCTCTTTGTGCGCAGAGATAGCAGAATGATACTGGTGTAGATACGCGAATTATTTGAATTAAGATATGGCACTTTTTTGCAAATTAACATGAACAAGTTAGCCATATTCTCACAATAAAATAACACAGTTATTTCCTTGAAATAACGAATAAAATCCATCAAGCATATAATTATCATATTGCAATGCTGACGTAGATAGTTATGACCACAGAGGTACAGGAGAAGGTGATGTTGATTTTTACGACTCCGGGTCGGGTGAGTGTAAATCAGGCTATTTAGATATGTACCCAGGTGGTTCCGGGACAATTACCACTGACGACGGTGAGGTGTTCGATGTGGAAATGGATAATTAATAAGGGGAACAACAACGCTAAACTAGATAAACAAGGGCTATAATTACTCGCCGCAAAAAGGGTGGCCTGTTACGGGTAAGTGGTTACAGCAAGAGTAATTATTTTGGTAAAACCATTTGGCCAAACAGGGGGGGTAAACTCCAACATTGCGGTGACAGCACCAGCCCGACACGAAGCGAAGTCAGCTGGATTTTGAGTACAGCCGAAGAAAAATAGAACTAGTTAAGATTACTATATTTCACCTGAAGCAAGTTCAAATTTGCTCCTTTTTTGCTCCAACAGCCACCCATTAAAATTTCTTTTTGTCTTCCTCTTGGTCGTCTGCTGGGTTGCTTTTAGAATAAGCCTGTAGAAATGAAAAGGTTGGCAGTTTGTATGCGTCCCACGGTCCTCTGGATGTTATTGTTATCAGAAATTCCCTGGCTGCCCCGTACAGCATTGACGCTCCAGTAATTTTAAGGAGTTTGATTTTGTCTTCCCAGTTTTCTGCAACAGAGAAAATGCCTATTACAACTAAATTTGTGATGTAGGGAATTATATGTTCGTCGTCTTTGGGCTCAAGTGAGATATTAACGGCTAATTGAAAAACATTTTTAGCATCTGTTTCGTTTACGTTAACTACTATCTCTGGAAACGGGATCTCTTCATTGTCGGACAATGAAAAATTTGGATCCGCTGTTGTTGATACATGAGGGAAGAAGTAGTCCTCAAGACGCAATGGCGTATCCATTTGAAGTTTCCTTTGTAGAAGATGATGTCTCTGGGTACTCTACTGCCCACTGCTCAGTTTTCTTCGCAATATGTTTTTTGTCTTTTCTGCCTGAAATCACCTTGTACCATGCCACATTTTCCTCTTTGGGGGCAGCATGGATTTCCAGCGTCCCGCCAAGAGCTCTGGTAAGTTTCACCATTGTCTCTATTGTGAAGTTTGCATCACCCCGCAAAACCTTTGTGATATATGCCTGGCTAGTGCCAATCTTCTCAGCAAACTCTTTCTTTGATAATTTGTTCTTTTTTAAAAGACGATAAAGTTGGTCAGTGAATTTGAGGATAGTTTTCTCTGTCCAATAGGAGTCTGTTTGCTTTGCGTTTTGAAATAATTCTTTAAATGATGCCATTGGATTCTCCTCTCGCTGATTAATCATCAGCTTCAAAGTGTATATTTCCATCTTTTTTCTGCTGGAGATATTTCTTTTTGAAGCTGATCGCCCTCATTTTTTCTGATTTGGGTGTTTTTTTTTGTACTCTTGACGAAAATATTAGAACAGACAATTAGTTTACCATTGTCATAAAACCATAACACTCTGAGTCTTCCTGCTATAAACTCCCATATTGAATTTTTTTCGTCTATTTGGTGAGAAATATTATTGTTAAAATGCCGAGGACCAGTAGCACTTGCTTGTTCAAATATATTTAATAATCTATCTTTATATTTGACCATGTTGGATGGGATTTCGTTCAGGAAATCTAAAATTTGGCATTTTTCTTCACTTTCACATCCAGCATATACCTGCCATTTGTCGCCAATGATTTTTTTAAGATGCATCAGTTAACTTATAAGTTAAATTTTGTCCAGCTATTTGTCAAATTTTCCTGATGGATTTTGGCAGAAAAGTAAATAATTTTTTTAAAGGGAGCAAGAAAAATGCACATTTTTTTAAGGGACACTAAGCCTCAAATACATGATACGGTGGTTGCCTACCAGCGAAACCACAATATGTTGTTGTGGTTGTTTATATAGTGGTATTTTATTTATTTTGGGAAGATCAAAACACTTAGTTCTCTTTCTTCTCATCCATCTCCTGCAGCCGCTTCCGCTTCTCAGTCAACCCTTGGCGCATCGTCTCAAACACCAGTTGCCATTCATCAACAGTAGCCTGGCCGCGCTCAATCATCGTGCAGTAACCAATGCGGGCGACATAAAGGGTTTTCATTTTTCTCAGAAAAAGGTAAGGCTGTCACGAAAGACCATTTTCATTGATATTGAAAAGAACATGAATGTTGAAAGAGTACAAACGATATCATACTATAGAAAAGAAGTCATTGTGCTTCGTTCTAGTGGCTACAAAAAGCGGGTACAAAGGCGGGTATTTTTGAAAATTTCAATTTTCCCAAAAGAAAATAATACTGTGGTTACAGTCAGTTGTTTATTTTTCTGTGGTTCCGACCTCGCACCAGCAAAAAACAAGGCTTTATCCCGGTAATAACGGGGTAAAGCTTTTTTTTGTTGCCTTTCGATGTATTAATCAGCATGGATGGCAGAGGACGAGTTCTGGATAATGTCTTTATTGAGCGGCTCCGGCGAAGGGTTAAATATGAGGAAATTTACCCCCAAAGGTAACTGCTCACAGGGCACCGCATATTCGGAGTCTTCGCTTACCTGCACCCTGTAAGCAGTTATAAATACTGAGATTTGCAAACATTAGGCGCTTACAACCAATGTCTAAACAATTTTTTGTTTTGATTTTTGGTAACTTCTCCATGTGTGGTGGCGGCACCCAAACCGTAGGTCTGTACCGGGTATCTTGGCGTTGGGCGCCGAGGATTGAGGTTGCACACCGCAGCCCTGTAGGGGCACCCCTTGTGGGTGCCCTACCTGCGAATTGGTACATGCATCAACAGGGGCACCCACAAGGGGTGCCCCTACCTGCGCTAATTGGATACCCCGTTTTACAAAATTAGGCACTTACGCCATTGTCTAAACAATTTTTTGTTTTAATTTTTGGTAACTTCTCCATATGTGATGGCGGCATCCAAACCGTAGATCTGATTGAGCGCATGTGTAGGGTGCATACCATGCACCAAAAAAAATGATGCCGGAGCCGGGAATGGTGCGTGATAAGCACCCTACGCTCAAGCAGACCTACTGTTCAACAGGCGATCATTGTTGAGCTGCCGTAGGCCTATTTTTTCAAGCCGAGTCTTGGAAAAAAGCTTAGGTGCTTACTCCATGAGTATTTACAAATAAGGTTTATTACCAGGAGCCGGGTAATGGTTGTTTCTCCGCATAGCGGCTTCGTCCAACAAGTTAATATGTCCGGCTTTCACCCGCAGCGGCTAAAGCCTTGTGGGTGAAAGCTGGTTATTTCTATGATCGACTGCATGTATAAATATTGGATAATCATTTTCTGCCTTCTGTTGACCCTGGGCTGTCGGCCTGCCGGGGCAAAAAATGTTGAACGGATAGTTTCTTTAGGCCCGATTAACACCGAGAATGTGTTTTTGCTGGGCGCCGGGGATCGCCTGGTCGCTAATACCAGATATTGCGTAAGGCCGGAGGCAGCGAAGCATAAGGAGAAAATTGGTTCGGTCATCCATATATCAGTTGAAAAGATAATCAGTCTGCAGCCGGATCTGGTGCTGGCTACCGCTTTTACTCGGCCGGAACAGATAAGGCAATTAGAGGCTGCGGGAATCAAGGTCGTTCAATTCAGGCAGCCTGCCTCGTTTGCCGAAATATGCAGTCATTTTCTCAGCCTCGGACATCTGCTGGCCCTGGAAGAAAAAGCCAAACAAATAGTTAGTCAGGCAGAAGCCGAGGTGGCGGAAATAGAACATGAAACATCTTTTTTGCCAAAAGAAAAAGTCTTTCTCCAGGTAGGTTCCCGACCGCTATTCGGCTCGGTGCCGACTTCTTTTACCAATGATTATATTGTCCTGGCCGGCGGCATTAATATCATCGCAGATCAAAAAACAGGTCTCACCAATTATGAAAAGGTTATCAGTCAAAATCCGGATGTGATTATCATTGCGGTTATGGGCTCGGAAAACGGCATTGCAGCGGAGGAGAAAAAGAAATGGCAGCATACTTTCATCATCAAGGCTGCGCAGGAGAAAAGAATTTATGTGATTGAGCCGAATATGGTTTGCAGTCCTTCGCCTGTCACCTTTGTTCAGGCACTGCGAGTAATTGCCGGATTGATTCATCCGGCAATTAATGTGGGAGTAACTTCTCCATAATTCGCTTACCTGCACCCTGTGAGCAGTTATATCTTTATATCTCTCCAGGCAACTCAGCCGAAGGAAGGGCAATTTCTTTTTTTACCTTGACTCCCAGTTCAACGAATTTTTCCGCCTGGCTGACAAGATTGCCGCGGCCCGTGCTGAGTTTGCCCATAGCCCGGTCAAAGGAAGTTCTGGCTGTGGCCAGCTGTTTATCCAGTTTGTCCATGTCGTCAATAAATCCCTTTAGTTTATTATAAATTTTGCCGGCCATCTCGGCAATGGCCCTGGTGTTCCGGTTCTGCCGTTCAAAACGCCAGATATTTTCTATGGTACGCAGGGTCGCCAGCAGGGTGGTCGGGGTAACGACAATGATGCGCCGGCTGAAGGCATCACTGAACATTTTATCATCATTCTGCATGGCCACCATAAAGGCGGGCTCAATGGGCAGGAACATCAGGACAAAATCAGGTGACTTCAGACCGGGCAGATCAGCGTAATTTTTGCGGCTCAACAGGCGGATATGGTTCCGTACCGCCTGGATATGAGCGGCCAGCGCCGCATTTTTTTCTTTTTCATTATCCGCAGAACAGAATTTTTCATAGGCCACCAGGGAGACTTTGGCATCAATAACCAC
>JANTGB010000045.1 GCA_024763115.1 Desulfobulbaceae bacterium
TCAGCTGCGCTTCATCCGGAGTCGAAGTTTATGCCCTGTTTTTAAGGGTGCTTACCTGCACTCGATAAGCATGTCTTACATAGTATTGGCATGCTGTACCGGCCTTATCACGCACAGCTAAAGCACAAGGGAGTTTCACTTTGTTCGCTTACCCCCTGAACAGGAGCAAAACGACGTCATACAGATCGGCGGTAGGGGCGGTTTTTCGCCCCTACCTGAATAGTTACGAAAAATTTCTATCATATTATCCTGTAACTGGAGAGTTTTTCCAGGTAACACCTTTGATAATCATATTCCGGTTATAAAGATAATAAAAGGGTCAAGCCGGAAAACGAGAAAATGTTTTCCTTGCATATTTTCTGTCATATACTCTCGAAATAAGATGAATGACAATCTTTTCTTCGGCTGTACAATCCTGACTTATTTTATAAGTATCAGTATTTCATTAAACATAAAAATTCTTTCGTGTCAACGTCAAGAGGTAATGTAGAGCAAAAAAAGTGATAAGGGGGGAAACAGCCTGTTTGAGGAAAATTCCGGCGGGTTGGTTGTTTCCGTGATAGCGGTTCAATTCTACATTAGTATGCTGCGCCGGGATTATCACACACATCTAAAGCACACGGAGCCCCACTTCGTTCGCTTACCACTGAATATTTACAGAGCAGTGGTTGTAGTAGTTTTTTGCCCCTACCGAATAGTTACAAAGATTAAAGGATGTTATGGCTACCATAAAAATTTCCCCGGAAAAGCTGCTGGCCCTGATCGCTTCTCTGCATGAAGAAGTCCGTCCCGGCAGTCATAGACGCTGGAGCATCACCCTTGACAGTTCATTTGTCCGGGATCTGGGGCTGGACAGCCTGACGAGGATGGAACTTCTGTCCCGGCTTGAAAAAACATTTAATATTACCCTGCCGGAGCAGGAGATTTTTTCCGCCGAGACCCCGAGAGATCTGTTACGGATTCTTCAGATGAAAACAGCAGGGCCTGTGGCGGAAAAAATAGAATCTGCAGCGCCTGAATCATTTAAAACAGAAAAAATGTCTCTTCCCGACCAGGCGACAACCATGGTTCAGGTTCTCCGGCACCATGCAGAAAACACGCCGGATCGGCTCCATATCAGAATTTACAGTGATGCCGGAGATGGAGAAACCATATCCTACGGCGAACTTTGGCGGGAAGCTGGTAAAGTAGCTGCCGGACTGCAACGATCAGGTCTTGCTCCGGGTGAGGCAGTGATGATCATGCTGCCCACCGGACGCAGCTATTTTTTTACTTTTTTCGGGGTTCTTCTTGCCGGTGGTGTTCCTGTTCCCGTATACCCTCCAGGGCGGATTAAACAGCTTGAAGAGCATCTCCGCCGTCACGGGGCTATTGCAGCAAACTGTCGGGCCGGAACCATTATTACCATGAAAGAGGCCAAATCATTTTCACAATTAATTCACCGGCAGATCACAACCCTTGAACATATCACTACCTTTGCCGACATTGTTCAAGCGGGCCGGAACACCCCTCTCATGCGCCCTTCACTGTCAGCGCAGAATACCGCTTTGCTCCAGTACACTTCCGGCAGTACCGGCCGGCCGAAGGGCGTTGTTTTAAGTCATGCCAATCTGCTGGCCAATATCCGTGCCATGGGCCGGACAATCGGGGTCAGCGGTGAAGACGTTTTTGTCAGCTGGCTGCCGCTTTATCATGACATGGGCCTGATCGGCGCCTGGCTCGGCAGCCTTTATTTCGGCTGTCCCCTGATTATTATGTCACCCCTGACTTTTCTCGCCGGACCGATCCGCTGGCTGCGGGCTGTTTCCCGCTACCGGGGTACCCTTTCCGCAGCTCCCAACTTTGCCTATGAGTTCTGTGCCGGGAGGATAAATGATGCGGATCTCGCCGATCTTGAGCTTGATTCCTGGCGCTGTGCATTTAACGGTGCCGAGGCCGTCAGCCCGCTAACCATGAAAAAATTCAGCGACCGTTTTGCCTCTTGCGGTTTCAGGGAAGAAACAATGATGCCGGTTTATGGGCTGGCGGAATCATCCGTGGGCCTGGCCTTCCCGCCCCTGCACCGAAAACCGCAAGTGGACTGCATCAGGCGGCGGCAGTTGACGTACCGGGGCCTGGCTGTTAAGTGTTCTCCTGATTACCCGGAACATGTCTGCCTGGCCTCCAGCGGCCTGCCCCTGCCCGGTCACCAGATCAGAATTGTGGATGACGGCGGGCGGGAATTACCGGATCGGCAGGAAGGATTTATCCAGTTTACCGGGCCATCCGCTACCAGCGGCTATTTCCATAATCCGGAGCAGACGGCAAAACTTTTCCAGGGTAAGTGGCTGAATTCCGGGGACAAAGGCTATATTGCCGATGGTGAAATCTTCATTACCGGACGCAGCAAAGACATTATTATCAAGGCGGGCCGGAATATTTACCCGGTGGAGCTGGAAGAGGCTATTGGCAAAATAACCGGCATCAGGGAAGGCAATGTTGCTGTTTTCGCCGGTATTGCTCCGGAAACAGGAACGGAAAAACTTATTGTCCTGGCTGAAACCAGAAAACGAAAACAAGACGCCCGGGCCGGACTCAGGTCAATGGTGAACGGTATTGTCAGTGATATCACCGGCTCTGCACCGGATGAAGTGATTCTCGCCCCGCCCAATACAGTCTTAAAAACATCCAGCGGCAAGATCCGGCGCAGTGCCGTTCGCGAGCTTTATGAACAGGGAGAAGTCGGCAAACCTCATCCTCCCCTCCGGCTGCAGTTCAGTCGATATCTGCTCTCATCCGTCAGGCCGCAGTTTCGCCGTCTGGGGAAAAAAGCAGCCACACTTGCCTATGCCGGTTACTGCTGGTTAATCGTCGGGTTTTTCACTCCCCTGCTCTGGCTGCTGATCATCATTTTGCCCGGCGGAAATATCCGCTGGCAGATTACGCGCCTGACCGTAAAACTCATTCTCTCCGTTTGCGGCATCAGGTTAACTGTCGAGGGAATAAATAATCTGCCAGGGAAGGACACTCCCATTATTCTCGTGGCAAACCATGCAAGTTATGTGGACAGCATGATCCTGAGCGCCGTTCTCCCCCGGCCGGTTCGTTTTATCGCCAAAGGAGAATTAAAGAAAAATCCTCTACTCCATCTCCTGTTGAAACGTCTGGATGTCTTTTTCGTGGAACGTTTTGAGTATCGGCAAGGAATAGCCGATGCCGACTTAATCGGCAAAGAGAGCGGAAACGGCGGATCATTTCTTTTTTTTGCGGAAGGGACATTCATGCGCATGCCGGGTATTCTCCCTTTCCGGATGGGGGCCTTTTATGCGGCCGTTAAAGGAGGACTGCCGATTATCCCTATTACCGTCAGGGGTACCCGGGCCCTGCTCCGGGCCGAGTCATGGTTCCCCCGCCGGGCAGCCATTACTGTTAAAATCGGCAGGAGCATACCTCCCGAGCAGGATTTCCGGCAGGAAAACTACTGGGATGCAGCCGTATCTTTACGCAACAGAGTCCGTAACTGGATTCTGCAACATTCCGGGGAACCGGATCTCGAATATGAAAATCCCCTGCCTCTTCCTGGGGAATAGTAATGACCACGTAAAGGGCTTTTGGCGGTCTTGGGGCTCACTCAAAAAGGAACCTGCCATCGGGAAGGAAATACGCCGCCAGGGAACTCTTACCCCTCAAGGGGGTATTGAAAAGAGTCCTGAAAAATTCTAATTACACTTGTAATTCGTTATTTTTGGTGATCTCTGCGCTTACCTGTTCATCCGGGCCTGCGCAGCATACCGGGTTATTCAAGCAGACTCAAATGGACAAAGAGGTAAGCCGCGACTCCGTGAGGTGATGGTGAACTCTTACGAAAAATGCATACTCCAGCCAGGCTTTATTCTAAATGCTGTTTTATGTCGACAGATGAATAATAATTTACTATAGTAACTCTCTTGATTTTTGGGAATTTGGATAATTTTATTTTATTTTAATATTTTTCAGCCGACACCTGAACAGTAAAATGAACAATATAGCTGATAATCAGCGCATAGTTATAACCGGTGTCGGTCTGGCTGCCCCAAACGCATGCCATATTGATGAATTTCGTCGGAAACTGCTGCAGGGACAAAGTGAAATTCAGGAAATAGACCTGCGTTATATCGGCAGGGTTCCGGCCGGCATCTGCTCTTTTCCGGAAACCGAATATAGAAAAAAGAAAGAAAACAAGCGGGGTACCAGGGCCGGTTGCCTGGCTGTTTTTACCGCCCATGAGGCCTTGAAGAGTGCCGGAATAGATTTCAGCGAGTACGATAAGGCCAAAACCGGGGTTTATATAGGTCTTACCGAACACGGCACGGTTGAAACTGAAAATGAAGTTTATAATATAAGCCGGTTTGATTATAATGTAGCCTACTGGACTCATCACCATAATCCCCGGACTGTGCTGAACAATCCTGCCGGGGAAGTAACCATGAGCCTGGGAATCACCGGGCCGCATTATTCCGTGGGCGCCGCCTGCGCCGCCGGTAATGCCGCTCTGATTCAGGGGGCGCAGATGCTGCGCCTCGGTGAAGTGGATATGGCCCTGTGCGGCGGGATTTCCGAGTCCACCGGTTCCTTTGGTATTTTTGCCAGCTTCAAAGCCCAGGGCGCTCTGGCCGAGCACAGCGATCCGACCAAGGCCAGTCGTCCCTTTGACCGGGAGAGAAATGGTATTGTTATTTCCGAAGGCGGCTGCATGTATACCCTGGAAAGGCTGGACAGGGCCCTGGCCCGCAAGGCCCCCATTCTGGCGGAAATAGCCGGATATGCAATTAATTCCGATGCCAGGGATTTTGTCCTGCCCTATGGCCCCCGGCAGGCGGAATGTATGCGGCTGGCGCTGGAACGGGCCGGAATGACTCCGGCGGATATAGATATCATTAATACCCATGCCACCGGCACCAGGCAGGGTGATGTTGAGGAATGCCTAGCAATTCGGCAGGTTTTCGGCCATTGTGATTCAACTTATATAAACAACACCAAAAGCCATATCGGTCATGCCATGGGCGCGGCCGGGGTTCTTGAACTGGCCGGTAATCTCCCGGCTTTCAGCGATGGTCTGGTACATCCGACCATCAATATAGATAATCTTGATCCGGAATGTGAATTGCCGAACATGGTGATAAATAAACCTGTGCAACTGGAACAGGTTAATGTCATATTGAACAATTCATTCGGCATGGTCGGGATTAATTCCGTAATTATTTTAAAAAAGTTGACTGAATAGTTATAAAGTTTTATGAGGATTAGCATGACCCGGGATGAAATAAAAAACGTAATTATTGAAATTATCCAGGATATTGACGAGGATGCGGAAATGGACAACCTCCAGTCTGATCAGGCCCTGCGTGACCAGCTTGACCTGGACTCCATGGATTTTCTCGATATTGTCATGGAGTTACGAAAAAGATACAAACTCCAGATTCCAGAGGGGGATTATTCCGAACTGGCGACCCTGACCAGTTGTGTTAATTATCTGGAACCAAGGCTGCAAAACGTGTAACATTATCAAGTGAGCGTCTATCAGCTGGTCATTATCGGCGGCGGTCTTTCCGGGCTGGCCGCCGGAATTCGTTTTGCCCGTTTCGGCGGCAGGGTGCTTATTCTTGAACAGCATCACACTCCGGGTGGTTTAAATTCCTATTACCGGCGGCAGGGGTTTCTTTTTGAAACCGGGCTGCACGCCATGACCAACTATGCTCCTCCCCAGGAAAAGCATGCCCCGTTAAATCGCCTTTTCCGCCAGCTCAAACTTTCCCGCAAAAAATTTATCACCCGTCAGCAGCAACGCTCCGAGATTATTTTTCCCGGCCAGGCCGATCTCTTTTTTAATAATGATATTTCCCTGCTGAGTGAAGAAATATGCCGGGTGTTTCCGGCTGAGGCAGACAACTTCCAGCATCTGCTGAAAATTATTGAAGAATACGATCCCTTTTTCCCCAGGGATTTTATTTCCACCAGAAAAGAACTGCGGAAAATATTCAACGATCAGCTCCTGATTGACATGCTGCTCTGCCCCCTGATGATTTACGGGAACAGCATGGAACATGATATGGATTTTGATCAGTTCGTCATCATGTTTCGAGCTATTTTTCTGGAGGGATTTTTTCGACCTCAGGATACCATAAGGGAATTTCTCGATTATCTGCTCAAACATTATCTTTCCTTTGGCGGTGAAATTCGTTTTAAAAGCAGGGTTGATAAATTTGACCTCTCAGGCGGCAGAGTAAGGGCTGTTTATCTTGATTCCGGGGAAAGAATAGATTGTGAACAGCTGATTTCTACTATGGGCCTGCCCAACACCCTGCGTCTCACCGGAAAAGTGGACAAAGAGGAAGAAAAAAAATTTCATGGGCAATTGAGTTTCACTGAACTGATTACCATCCTGCCTGCCGCGCAACGAAAAGCCCAATTCACTGACCGGACAATTATTTTTTACAATTTCGGCTCCTATGATTATTGCCGGCCGGCCCGGGCGGTTGATCCTTCCTGGGGAGTTATCTGTTTTCCTGATAATTTTGCCGGCCTTGAGGCAGGAAAATATTTTCAGATCAGGGTGACCAACCCGGCAAACTATGATATATGGCGACAGGCCGGGAAAAAACAGTATTATGAACTAAAAGAAAAATGGAAAGAAAAGTCAGCGGAAATCGTTGCGAAAATAATTGGGAATTATCGGCAAAACATAGTATATGAGGACAGTTTTACCCCGATCACCATTGAAAAATTTACCGACAAGGCCCAGGGCGCGGTTTACGGCAGCCCGATTAAAGTTAAAGACGGTCGCACCAGCTATGAAAATATGTTCATTGCCGGCACTGATCAGGGGTATCTCGGCATTGTCGGCTCCATGTTGAGCGGCGTCACCATGGTTAATCAGCATATATTGCTATAAAACAGCAACACCATGAAGGACATGAAGACCATGAAGGAAAGCCCTTAAGTTTCATTTTTTACTTCTTCAGTGACTTCATGCCCTTCATGGTAAAATAATACAGCAACCTTCCGGTTTTCGACAAAGTATGCCTCATAAATCAATAGACAAAGCAAAATCCGGTTATGATGTAATTGTCATCGGCTCAGGTCTCGGCGGCCTGACGGTTTCAAACAGGCTGGCAAAAGCCGGGCACAGCGTCCTGCTCCTTGAGCATCATCATCAGCTGGGCGGCCTGGCCACCTGGTTCAAACGTAAAGGCCATATATTTGATATTTCCCTGCATGGTTTTCCCTATGGCATGGTGAAAACCTGCCGCAAATACTGGAATCCGGCCATCAGGGATTCCATTGTCCAGTTAAAAAATATTGTTTTCGATAATCCCCAGTTTTCCTTGAAAACAACCTTTGACCGCCAGGATTTCAGCGCTATACTGCGGGATAAATTCGCCATTAAGGAAACAGTTATTGCCGATTTTTTTAATACTGTTGCCAAAATGAATTTTTACGATGACCAGACCATGACCACCAGGGAACTGTTTGAAAAATTTTTTCCCGGCCGTTCTGATGTCCATCGTTTGCTCATGGAGCCCATAACCTATGCCAACGGCTCAACCCTTGATGAACCGGCCATCACCTATGGTATTGTTTTTTCAAATTTTATGAGCAAGGGAGTTTTTACTTTTCAGGGCGGTACCGACAAGCTCATCGGTATGATGGTTGCTGAAATTGAAAAAAACGGGGTTACGGTCTGTATAAATTCCAAAGTTGATCGGGTGGTGACGGAAAAGGGCAGGGTTAAAGGAGTGCTGGTCGGAGACCGGGTAATTTCCGCCCCGGCTGTTATCTCAAACAGCGGTATCACCAATACCATTTACAATCTGGCCGGGGCTGATGCCTTTCCGGCGGAATTTATTCAGCAGGCAGATAAAATAAAGGTAAATAACTCCAGTTGCCAGGTTTACATGGGAATTAAAAAGGGCGAATCCTTTGCTGATGTGGGTGATCTGCTTTTTACCTCCAGGTCGCCGGAATTTGACTCCGCTGAACTGCTTGACCGGCATACCGGCAGCAAAACTTTTTCTGTCTACTACCCGAAAACCAGGCCGGATAATTCCGACTATACCGTGGTAGCCTCAATGAATGCCAGGTATGATGACTGGGCCTATCTTGCCGAAGAAGATTATCGCCGGGCCAAGGAAGAGCTGATAAGCGAATCACTTGCCGACCTGGAACGATATATTCCCGGAATCAAAGAAAAATGCGACTGGCTTGAGGCGGCTACCCCAAAAACATTCAACCGCTACACCCTGCACACCAGGGGAACCTCATTCGGCACCAAATTTGAGGGGCTTAATATTTCCCGCTCTATTTTCAAGGTTGTGCCGGGTTTATTTCATGTGGGGTCTGTCGGGATAATCATGTCGGGCTGGCTGGGGGCGATAAACTACGGGGTTATTGTCGCCAATGATGTGGACGCCTTTCTAAGGAGGTAAAAATTGGGTCTTTTTCCCGGAAAAAAAGTAATTGTTACCGGCGCTACCAGAGGTATCGGCCAAGCCATTGCCATAGCTTTTCTTGAAGAAGACGCTGAG
This sequence comes from Desulfobulbaceae bacterium, assembly GCA_024763115.1. Lineage (GTDB taxonomy): Bacteria > Desulfobacterota > Desulfobulbia > Desulfobulbales > SURF-16 > JANTFJ01. The sequence continues at coordinate 8,544 of JANTGB010000045.1, forward strand.
GTAGTCGGCATTTACGGGGGCAATAAGGAAGCGGCCCTGGCCTTTCAGAAAGAAAACCGGAAATTTAAGGAAAGGCTACATGTTTATCAATGCGATGTCTCCCGCCAGGGCGCAGTGGAAAAATTATATGATATTATTGAAGAAAAATTTGGTCATATTGATATCCTGATAAATAATGCCGGTATCCGTAAAGACAAGGTGCTGGCCATGATGCCGGTCAAGGACTGGAAAGAGGTAATTGACGTTAATCTGACCGGCTCTTATAATATGGCCAAATTTGCGGTGCGGCTGATGATGAAGCATAAATTCGGCCGGATAATTTTTATTACCTCGCCCATGGCCCGCCTGGGCTTTGCCGGTCAGGCCAACTACTCGGCCTCCAAGGCCGGCCAGATCGGCATGATGCACTCTCTGGCCAAGGAAACCGCGAAGCGGGGCATTACGGTTAACTGCGTTTCTCCCGGTTTTATTGCCACGGAACTGCTTGATGATATTCCGGAGAACCAGCTTAAGGAATATAAAAAACTGATCCCCCTGCGCCGCTTCGGCCAACCGGAAGAGGTGGCTGATGCCGTGCTTTTTCTGGCCGGTTCCAGGGCAAACTATATAACCGATACGGTTCTAGAGGTAGACGGTGGATTATAAGGAAATTTGTCAATTGATTCCCCATCGCCCTCCTTTTCTCTGGGTGGATCGGGTTGTAGAGCTTGATAGAGATAATATCCGGGCTGAAAAGAGAATACCCGCTGATCTTGAGTTGTTTAAGGGCCATTATCCTCATTATGCCATTATGCCGGGGGTATTGCTCTGCGAAGCCGTATTTCAGACCGGAGCACTGTACATTGCCGCCAGGCTGAAAGAGGAAAAAGAAAATATAAATAATATGGTGCCGGTATTAACCAGGATAAACAAGGCAAAATTCAAACGCGAGGTTCGGCCCGGCGATCTTATTGAAATGGTGGTTAAACTCGATGAACAGATGGGATCAGTCTGGTTCATGAAAGGGAAATTGCTGGTCAACGGCAAGCTGGCGGTAAAGGTCGCTTTTTCCTGTATGCTTTCTCGGAAGTCGGAAGCCGGAAAACAGAGGACAGAGGGTTGAGGTCGGAGCAGGCTGATTAACATTATGAGTTTTTTAAATATTGCCGATAAAACTTTTGTAATTTTCGGGCTGGCTAATCGCAAGTCCGTGGCCTGTGCTATCGGCAGGGTTCTGGCGGAAGAAGGTGCCCGGGTAGTTCATGTTGTGCGGAATGAGGAACGGCGGGAGACGGCGCGCAAACTCTTTCCTGATTCGCCGATCCATATCTGTGATGTGGAAGATGAAAACAATATCGTCAGGGTGGCGGCGGAAATCAGCAAAGGACTGAAGTCTGAAAAAATTGCCGGTCTGGTTCATTCCATCGCCTTTGCCAATTACTCGGAAGGGATGCGGCCTTTTTACGCCACCCTGAAAAAAGATTTTCTCCAGGCTGTTGATATCTCCTGTTTTTCTCTGATTGCCATCAGCAACCATTTTAAGGATATGCTGGCGGAAAACGCTTCAGTGGTGACTATTTCTATCTCAACAACGAAAATGGCAGCGGAAAATTACGGCTATATGGCCCCGATTAAGGCCGCGCTTGAATCATCCCTCTGCTTCCTGGCCAAGAGCTTTGCCGGATTTTCCAATGTCCGGTTTAACGCAGTTTGCCCCGGCCTTTTAAAAACCTCCGCTTCTGCCGGAATTCCCGGCTATGTGGACAGCTATCTGTTTGCGGAAAAGGCGACTTTGCGGAAAAAGGCCCTTAAAACCAGGGAGGCTGCCGATACAGCCGCCTTCCTGCTTTCAGAACGTTCTTCCGGTATTACAGCCCAGTGCCTGGTTGTTGATGCCGGCATGGGGATAAACTATTTTGATGCTGAGTTTGTCGGACTGGTTTAAACCGAAAATATGCTTTACAATAATGTCTGTCTCCATTCATTCGGCTATGAACTGCCGCCCAGGGTTATCAGCTCTACTGATCTGGAGAAACGACTGTCCCCTCTTTATGAACGGTTGAAGCTGCCGGCAGGTCGTCTGGAGCTGATGTCCGGTATCCGGGAAAGAAGATTGTGGGAGCCGGGGACACGGCCCAGCGCTGCTGCCGCCCTGGCCGGGGAAAAAGCGTTTGCCGCCTCGCAAATTCCCCGCAAAGATATCGGCTGCCTGATTTTTACCTCGGTTTCCCGGGACATGATGGAACCGGCCACAGCCTCATTTGTCCATAACCGGCTCGGCCTGGGGCCGGAGTGTCAGATTTTCGATCTCTCCAACGCCTGCCTGGGTTTTTTAAACGGCATGATAATGCTGGCCAACATGATTGAACTGGGCCAGGTCAAGGCCGGGATTATTGTGGCCGGAGAAACGGCTGAAGACCTGTTGGAATCAACTATTAATCATTTGTTGAACGATCAGGGGCTGACCAGAAAAACCATCAAGCATACTTTTGCCTCACTGACTATCGGCTCCGGGGCCGTGGCCCTGGTTATGAGCGACAGTCGCTATCTTGACAGCGGTCACTATCTTAAGGGCGGCATCTGTCGGGCCAATACCTCCCACAACAACCTTTGTCAGGGCGTAAATAACTCCGGGACGGGTACCATCATGGCTACCGACTCCGAAGAATTATTGAAACGGGGAATTGAAACCGCCCTGCACACTTGGAATGATTTTACTGATGAGTTAAACTGGAATGTTGACAGCGTAGATCATTTTTTCTGCCATCAGGTGGGCCGGGCCCATGCCGCCCTGCTTTTTCAAACTCTTGCTCTTGATCCGGGCAAAAATTTTGAAACTCTGGCTGTGCTGGGTAATGTCGGTTCCGTTTCCGCCCCGATTACCATGGCTCAGGGTCTGGAAAAGGGAATAATACGAAAAGGGCAACAGGCGGCTGTTCTGGGAATCGGCAGTGGAATTAATTCCCTGATGTTGGGAATTAACTGGTAACTCTCTAAATTATTATGTATATTTCCCTAAGGGTTCACTCAAAAATAAATTAGTAGAGATAATGTGTAATATGGACATTTAGAGAAGTGATCTAATTGCATGCAACCGCAGGCGTAGCACAGCTACGTTGAGGATTGCATAATTGCAGATCGCTTTTCTA
>JANTGB010000046.1 GCA_024763115.1 Desulfobulbaceae bacterium
GTGATCAGGTCGGCGCAGCGTATTAGTCATACGTAAGCCGGACTGATCGCGGAGGTAAGCGAAGACTCCGAATATGCGGTGCCCTGTGAGCAGTTACTTATTTCATTTGATAATGATGGCTTCATAACTCAACATGAAGCTCATGAAGAGCTTGAAGTTGAGATGCTTATTTCCCGTTTTTCTTTTCTTCCTATCCTTCCTGCGCTTCATGGTAAAATAGATTTTTACGAATTCATCAATAATCATTAAATTATACTTTGACAAGACCTATTTTCCGGCTATAAGCATGGCAAACGGCCTGGTGGCCTCTATCTGTTCAAAGGCTATTTTAATAGCCGCAGTCAGGGGAACGGAGAGCAGCATACCGGGAATGCCCCACATCCAGCCCCAGAAAAGCAAGGCAAAAAGAACGGCAATGGGACTTAGGTTAAGACCCTTGCCCATGACCTTTGGTTCCACTAAATTACCAATAACTGTCTGAATTACAACAAGTGTCGCACAAACGGCGAGAGTCCTGGGTAAAGAACCATATTGAAACAGGGTTATGGCCACGGGAGGCACAACCGCAATCAACGAACCGATATTAGGGATAAAATTAAGACAAAAGGCCAATACACCCCAGAGCAGGGCAAAGGGGGTGCCGAACAGATAAAGAGCAAGGGCGACCATGATGCCGGTGGCAAGACTTATCAGGGTTTTTAAGCCGAGATAATCCTGCACGGCCCTGTTTATCCTTTGGCCGGCTGCCAGGATAGGCTCGGCGCCGGCGCGGCCAAATGCCCTGATTATCTTTCCGTCAATTTCATCTTTTTCCGCCAGAATAAAAATTATAAATAAAATTACCCAGATCATATTACCCAGGAAAGCAAAAAATGAGCTGCTCATCCGCCTGGCCACGCCTCCCAGGGATTTTAAATCATTACCGCCAAGACCGGAAATAAAGGAATTATAACTCTCTTTTACCTGTTCCCGGCTGATATTCAGCCAGGTCAATATCTCGTGGACATAACCCCAGAATTTTTCTTCAAAATGTGGCAACTGCCGATAGAATTCCTGAAAATTTGCGGTTAATAAACTGCCTAACAGGTAGCCAAAGGCCGAAAGAAAACAGATGACCAGAAAAATTCGTAAAAAATTAGGGATATGATATTGCTTCAGCAGGTCAATGGGAATTCCCAGAGCATAACAGATAAGCAGGGAAAGGCTGAAAGGAATAAAAATAAAAGCCAGATTCTTCAGGATAAAAATAAGCATTAACAGGAGAAGAACCCAAGCGGTAATTGAAATGATTTTATCTGGTTGCCGGTCTGTATTTGTCATTATTTATAAAATAATTTTTTCGCCGGTTTCCGGCAGAAAACAGGCCTGGTCGGGAACATGGGAAAGTAGAGTATGAATACTCTTTTTTTCCCGCAAACGGATTTCCCGGTTCAGGTGAACGAGAGCCAGGCGTTTTGCTTCGGCCTGTCGGAAAAAATTAATGCATCCTTGAATGCTGCCATGACCGGGAATATCATCAGTCAGCATAAAGGCTTCATGGATCAGTAGATCACAACCCCCGGCAAGAGCAGCTGTTTCCGGGGTAGGCCGACCATCACCGGAGTAAAATATTTTTTTTCTGCCGTTGTTTAAACACAGAGCCAGACAGGGCCGGGAATGATTTCCCCAGGCTGACTGCCACTGCAACCCGGCAATGTTGATTTTTTCATTCGGCGGAAGAACATGAAATTTTAACTCATATTGCAGTTTCCCGGCCAGATTCCCATAGGCCAGATTAACCGTCTTGCTGATTTTAGCGGCAATATTTTCCTGGCCGACAATATGCAAGGGTTTTTTTCTGCCCATCTCCCACAGACGTAAAAGCAGCAGGGGAACCCCGAAGAAATGATCCCCGTGAAAATGAGATATCCAGAGAGTATCGAGTTCGTCGGGCGCAAAGCATTGACCGAAATAATAATGGGGCACGGAAAAACCGCAGTCAAGCAGATGGTTGCCGCAGCCTGCGTCTTTTATTAAAATCGAGGTATTGGGGTAATTGCTGTCACAGGCCTCACCGACTCCGATAAAAATTATTTCCATGTACCGTACCCTGTCTTTTGCAAATTCCATCTTCTGATTTCCGTATTATATGGTATACTGACAAAATGGCAACCTTTGATCAGCAAATGCTGGATAATCAGCATGATAAAGAAAAACTGTTGAATTTTTTTGCCTCTGTTTCTCCTCTGGAGCAGATAATTGTCTTTCTGGCAGCTATTATTTATGGCCCGGCTCAAAAAGCGGATTATGAATGCTGTCTGGCAAAAACAGCTCATTACTCCAGCGGCGTTGATGAAACGGCAAGGCAATCTCTTTCTAACAGTCTACGGCGTTTACAGAATTTAAACCTGTTAAACTGGAAATTACAGTGTAATCCTCTAATTGTTGAAATTATCAGTCAAAAAGCTGTGCAGACCGGGGTATATGAGGAGCTTGCCGCTATTGTCCGGCAGGAACTTCCGGTTGAAGATCAACAGAAACAGAAAAGCATTCGCTGTCTGCGGGATGTCCGCATCGGGCTTTACAAAAAAGATTTTGATCTTTTTAACCACAGTCTCTATCAATATTACCAATGCCCGGATGTTCCCGAATTCGCTACGCCACTTGCCGCAATTTTCAATAATCCCTTTGTCCCTCAATGGTTTTCCAGTCTGCCTCCATATATACAGCTTCATGGCCTGCGGGAAATATTTCAGGAATCTTTTATCCGTCTGATCCCCTGTGAAGGGCCGCTTGATTTTTTGCTTTGCCGGGAAAAAGAGGATGATATTCCTGCCGGCGGGGAGAGTTCTTTTTATTATCTGCTTATTTCTCAGCTTCTTCTGCGTGGAAAAACAGCCCAGGCAGCCTCCATGTTAACCAGGGCCGGGGAAAATATTTATGGCTTTGGCCTCAGGGGCTGGCTGGCTTTTTTACAGGGCAAAAACAAGCGGGCCATAAGTTTTTATAATGACGATTTAACTGAATTAAGCAAAATTAATAAACAAAAAAATGTTTTTTTTACCGGCCCGGAAGGATTGTTTTTTGTTCTTGCCATGTTGAAAAGTGGTGATTATTCAATGAATAAGGATATTAAACAGATAATCGTCAATTTAAACAGTAAGCAGGCCAATACTGTATTTCTTCCCTCTTACAATGCCTTAAGTGGGGTTGCAGATTTTCAGACAACATTTTCTGAAACAAATTACTGCAACTGCTGGCAGCCTGGCGGCAAAAACAGTATCAGTGCTCTTTTGCAGGGAATGGCCCATTTCTGGATAAACGGCTACCTGGAAACAGGGCAGAAAGACGAAATAGTGATTCTTTTTAAACAGGCCCAATATAGCGGTTATGACTGGCTGGCCCGTGAATACGCGGAACTTTTAGTAAAATCAGGTAAAAAAGATAATTTTAAAAAATTCTGCCGGGATTTTCAGAGCCATAATAAAATTATTTCCATTATCACTGCCTGCCACCGGGAAGAGAGATGGCAGCGGGCCTTAAAAGCCCTTAACGCTGTGGCCAGTCCGGCTCAGAAGGATGGACAACTTCGCTCCCGGCTGGGCTGGCTGGTTAAGTTTGATCATGGTTTTGTTACTATTACCCCTAAAGAACAGAAATTAAGCTCTAAGGGAATATGGTCACTGGGGCGTCCGGTAGCCCTGCAAAGGATTTATTCCGGCAAGAAACTTGATTTTATCACCAGGTATGATCAAAAAATCAGGGCTACTCTTAAAAAAAATAAAACCGGAACCGGGGTTTCTTACGATTTTGATATGAGTGAAACCCTGCCGGCTCTTATCGGTCATCCAAATCTGTTTCTGGCTGATGCCCCGGCGGTTTCAGTTGAATTCATTCAGGGCGAACCTGAACTGCGGGTTGAAGAAAGTGATAATAAGCTGCGTATAGAATTATACCCTGACCTGATGACTGATAAAGTAATAGCGGTAAGGGAAACTCCTACCCGCTTTGCGGTAATGAATCTGTCCAAGGAACACCGGAAAATCGCCGCCATAATAGGTGAAGATGGATTGCATATCCCTCTGTCAGCTAAAAAAGAGGTATTACAGGCCATTGCGACTGTTGCCTCCTGCATAACTGTTCATTCCGCCATAGGAGGAGTGACTCAGGATACTGAAAAAGTAGTGGCTGATGCCCGGATAATTATCCATTTGCTGCCAATGGGAACAGGATTCCGCTTGACCATGCTGGTGCGTCCTTTTACAACCGGCGGGCCCTATGTTCGACCTGGGCAGGGCAGCGAAAATATCATTGCTGAAATCTCCGGGCAGCGTTTTCAGGCTAAGAGAAACCTGGTTCAGGAAGTCGTAAATTGTCAAAAAATTGAAGTTGTCTGCCCTGTTCTCTCCATATTGGAAAATTCTGATTGGGAGTGGGAAATCAGCAAAATCGAAGAATGCCTCCAGCTTTTGCTTGAACTTGAGGCCGTTAAGGATCAAATTACCATTGAATGGCCGGAAGGTCAAAAGATGAGCCTGGCCAAACAGGTCTCTTTTGAGGATTTTCATTTACAGATTCGCAAAAAAAATAACTGGTTTGAACTCCAGGGTCAGCTGAAACTGGATGAAGATAAAGTAATAGATATGCAACATCTTCTTTCCCTGGTTCGTACTCATTCAGGAAAATTCATTCATCTTGATGATCAGGAATTTATTGTCTTGTCCCGTAAGTTACGCAGGCAGTTGGAAGAGTTTAATCTTTTCAGCGAGGAGCATGGCAAAAAAATTCATCTCCATCCCCTGGCTGCCCTGTCCCTGGCAGATCTGGATAAGGAAGAATGTATATATGACGCTGATGGGCATTGGCATAAAATGATCAGTCGTCTGCGGGAATCCCGGGAACTAAGACCCAGTGTACCTTCAACCCTGCAGGCCCAGTTACGGGATTATCAACTGGAAGGGTATTGCTGGCTGGCCGGGCTGGCCCACATCGGCGCCGGGGCATGCCTGGCCGATGATATGGGGCTGGGGAAAACCATTCAGGGGCTGGCAATGATTCTCGATAAGGCTGATAAAGGGCCTTCCCTGGTAGTGGCGCCAACCTCCGTCTGCCTTAACTGGCAGGAAGAAATCAAGCGATTTGCTCCGACCTTAAATATCATAATATTCGGCGGCAGGCAACGGGCAAAGCAGCTTGATTCATTACAGCCCTTTGACGTACTAATTACCAGTTATGGGCTATTGCAGCAGGAGATTGAACTGCTCAGTCCTGTATGTTGGCAGGTAATTATTCTTGACGAAGCCCAGGCCATAAAAAATATAACGACAAAACGTAGCAAGGCTGCCATGTCGCTCCAGGGAAAATTCAAACTGATTACTACCGGCACCCCCATTGAAAACCATCTGGGCGAATTATGGAATCTTTTTCATTTTATCAATCCCGGCCTGCTCGGCACCCTGGAGCAGTTTAATAAGAAATATGCTCAGCCGATTGAACGGCATCGGAATCGCCAGGTGCAGCGTAAGCTGAAAAAACTTATTCAGCCTTTTATCCTGCGCCGCCTTAAATCTCAGGTACTTGAAGAACTGCCTCCCAGAACCGAGGTTTTGCTCCAGGTTGAAATGAGTGAGGACGAACTCGCCTTTTATGAAGTTCTGCGTCGTAACGCAGTTGAAAAAATAAGCGATAACAACGGTCCTCCAGGTTCACGTCATCTGCAGATTCTGGCGGAAATTATGAAACTGCGCCGAGTCTGCTGCCATCCCCGGCTTGTTGCCCCGGAATCGGAAATCAGCAGTTCCAAGCTCGACATTTTTGCCGAAATTACTGATGAACTTATGGAAAACCGGCACAAAGCCCTGGTCTTCAGCCAGTTTGTCGACCATCTTAATATTATCAGAGAACTGCTGGATGAGAAGAAAATAACTTACTGCTATCTTGACGGCAATACCCCGGCTAAGGTACGGCGTCAGCAGATTAAAGCCTTTCAGAGCGGGGTGGGAGATCTTTTCCTTATAAGTCTCAAGGCCGGTGGAGTCGGGCTAAATCTCACTGCGGCTGATTATGTCATCCACATGGATCCCTGGTGGAATCCGGCCGTAGAAGACCAGGCATCGGACCGGGCTCACCGGCTGGGCCAGAAACGACCGGTTACCATCTACCGTCTGGTAACTAAAAATTCCATTGAGGAAAAAATTGTAAAACTTCATCAGGCTAAAAGGGCTCTGGCTGACAGTCTGCTGGATAACACCGATATGGGCGCAAAACTTAATGCTGATGAATTATTACGGCTACTTCGTGAACGTTAAAAATGATCAAAGGACTATTTAAACAAGAAAATTATTGACAAATTATATCCAGTCAACGTTTAATTATTATGTAGCTGCTAACAGGGAATCAGATTCGGAATCTCGAAATCCTGCTTACCTGTCCGCCGGCCGGCCGGCTCATGCATGATGAATAAATATGCTCAGTTTATGCGTAAATGGGTGCGGATTACCTACGAAAATTTTTCAAAGTCATCCAAGGGTCGCCTACTGCATCCTGTAAGCAGTTACATTTAGCGGTAAGCCGATTATAGCGCTTACGCAGTGAGCAGTTATGGAAAATCCTATTAAATCAGCAGACTCACATAAATACAATGAAGGGAATTCGTTATGAAGGCAGAATATATTAATCCGTTCTTGAATTCTACCAAGAACGTCCTGGAGACCATGTGTCAGACTCCGGTTAAGGCGAAAAAGCCGGAACTGAAGAAAGGGAACAAATCCTACGGCGAAGTAACAGGTATAATCGGTATGGCCTCAGAAAAGGTGAAAGGGTGCATGGTGGTCAGCTTCAGCGAGAATTGTATTCTTAATGTCGTGGCAAATATGCTCATGGAATCGCCAAAAGAGGCCATTGATGAGGAAATTGTTGACGCTGTGGGCGAGTTAACTAATATGATATGCGGCGGAGCCAAGGCCCAACTGGCAAAACTTGACCATAAGTTTGATCTTGCCACGCCGACCATGGTTCAGGGGAAAGGGGTAGAGATCAGTTACTTATCTGATTCTCCAACTTTAGTAATCCCGTTTGGTACTGAGTATGGTGAATTTGTAATTGAGGCGAATCTTGGAGAAGAAGAGTAAGCCCTAAGGCAGTTATACACAAAAAAAAAGAGAAGCTGCTGTAAATAAGCGGCTTCTCATTTTTTTGTGGTGAAACTTATCTAAAAACTATTATCTACTTGGACTGGGCAACCTTAATTCTAGCAAGTGCTCTCTGCATAGCAGCTTCAGCCCTGACCATATTAATTTTCTCTTTCTGAGACTTAGCCTCGAGAAGTCTTTTCTCAGCTCTTTCCTTAGCTTTCATAGCACGATCAACATCAATTTCATCGCCCTTTTCAGCAGCTTCAACAAGAAAAGTTATTTTATTATTTGAGACCTCACAAAAACCGCCACTGACCATCAGATGAGTCTCAGATCCTCCCTGCTTATAAGCAAGAGAACCAATTTTAAGGGTACTCAAAAAGGGAGCATGGTTGGCCAGAACACCAAACTCACCACCAATACCAGGAGCTGTTACAATATCAACAGATTCACTTACCACAGCACCTGCAGGGGTTACCACTTCTAATTGTATACTTTCAGCCATTATTAACTCACCTATTGCTATATAAATTTCCTAATATTTCAAATTAACTTCCGGTATTGACAAATTAGGTAATTTAACGTTTACCTTACGCAGCAGCCTTTTCTTTTGCAGCTTTTTCAAGAGCTTCGTCAATTCCACCAACCATATAGAAAGCATTCTCAGATAATGCGTCATGCTTACCTTCAAGAATTTCCTTGAAACCGCGAACTGTATCTTCAACCTTGACATATTTACCATCCATACCGGTAAATACCTCAGCAACCGTAAAAGGCTGAGACAGGAATCTCTGAATTTTACGGGCGCGGCCGACAAGCTGCTGATCTTCTTCAGAAAGCTCATCCATACCGAGAATTGCGATAATATCCTGAAGGCTCTTATATTTCTGCAAAGTCCGCTGTACCTGCTGGGCGGTATTATAATGTTCTTCACCCAGGACATTAGGATCGAGAATACGGGAGGTTGAATCGAGCGGATCAACAGCCGGATAAATACCAAGCTCAGCAATCTGACGGGAAAGAACAACCGTACCGTCGAGATGGGCAAATGTTGTTGCGGGGGCAGGATCGGTCAAGTCATCAGCAGGTACGTATACGCACTGTACAGCGGTAATGGAACCCTTGGTTGTTGAGGTAATACGCTCCTGCAGGGCGCCAAGGTCTGTTGCCAGAGTCGGTTGGTAACCAACAGCGGAAGGAATACGTCCGAGAAGGGCGGAAACCTCGGCACCGGCCTGGGTAAAACGGAAGATGTTGTCAACGAAGAAGAGAACATCCTGTCCTTCCTCGTCACGGAAATACTCAGCAGCGGAAAGACCGGTCAAGGCAACCCGAGAACGAGCGCCTGGAGGCTCAGTCATCTGACCATAGACCAGTGCAGCTTTAGGAAGTACGCCTGATTCCTTCATCTCCATGTAAAGGTCATTTCCTTCACGTGTCCGCTCGCCAACCCCGCAGAATACGGAAATACCACCATGATGCATGGCAATGTTATTAACCATCTCCATCATGATAACCGTCTTTCCACAACCAGCGCCGCCGAACAGTCCCATTTTACCACCCTGTGGGAAGGGAACCAGAAGGTCGATAACCTTAATACCGGTCTCAAGTACTTTAACCTCAGTACTCTGATCTGTAAAAGCGGGAGCAGGTTTGTGAATCGTAGCCTTTTTTGTTGCGGCAATTTCACCTTTACCATCAACCGAACGACCGACAACATTCATAATTCGACCCAGAGTTGCCTCTCCTACCGGTATTGTAATAGGAGCACCTGTATCTCTAGCCTCCATACCACGGACAAGACCGTCAGTCTGATCCATAGCAACGCAACGACAGACGTTATCACCCAGATGCTGAGCAACTTCAATGACAAGGTTGTCAGCTTCATCGCTGATTGCCGGATTACTTACAAACAACGCGTTCATAATAGACGGTAACTGTCCCGGCTCAAACTCAACGTCACAGACAGGGCCAACTACCTGGACAATTTTACCAACATTTTGATCACTCATGAATCTTTAGCCTCCTCAGCATCTTTGTAAATATAGCCGCTTTACTACCGGCTTATAAATTATAATCTCTTATCCTTTCAAGGCCTCGGCACCGCCGACAATATCCATTAAATCGCCGGTAATTGCCGCCTGGCGGGCCTTATTATAAATCGTAGTTAATTCGTCAACTATATCATTACAGGCATTAGTCGCATTATCCATAGCTGTCATCCGGGCCGCATGCTCACTGGCGCCGACCTCAAGCATGGAATGATAAACCATGACGTTCATATACAAAGGAAGAAGAACGTCCATTATTTCATTGGGACTCGGCTCATATATATAATCAACGCCGCCACCTTCACCTTCTGTAGATTCACTTCCTTCACTACTCTCAGGTTGAACCGGCAACAGATTTTCAGCAATTGGCTTTTGGACGGCAACAGATTTAAAGCTGGCGGAAATCAGGTGTACTTCATCTGTTTCGCCGGCCAGAAACTGCTCTGCAACATCCTGGGCTATTGCCCTGGCATTAAACATCTGAAATGTACCCATGATGTCGGTATAAGCCTTACGAACCTTGCCTGTTTTTTGAAAATATTGATTGCCTTTCTTACCGACACAGACTATTGAGACTTTTTTACCTTCATCCTCAAATTTCTGCATCATTTTCTCTGCCATTACATTGATATTGGCATTGAAACTTCCGCAAAGGCCACGGTCTGAGGTTACTAGTACCAACTCAACCGTTTTTACCTCTCTTTTCTCCATCAGAGGAAAGGCGCTGGCATCCATATTACCGGACATGGTGCCCATTGCCTCATTAAACTTGGCAGTGTATGGGCGGAATGCCTCCATCTTATCCTGAGCGCCGCGCAGTTTAGCGGACGCGACCATATTCATGGCCTTGGTAATCTGGGATGTCTTCTTAACACCATCTATCTTGGTTTTGACTTCTTTTAGACTCGGCATTTTTAGCTCTATCCTGTGTTATTATTTGATACCCTTGGAAGCCTTATATGATTCCGTAAAAGCGCCAATAGCCTTTTTCATTTTTTCTTCAAGGCCTTTATCAATTTCTTGCTTCTCTTTCAGACCATCAAAGATATCAGCATTATTTGATTCAATATAGGCATATAATTCTTTCTCATAGGTTGCCAGAGTTTCCAGAGGCAACGTATCTAAAAATCCACGGGTACCGGCAAAGAGGATTGTCACCTGTTTTTCCATTGACAGCGGGTTATACTGTGGCTGTTTAAGGATTTCGACCAGTCGGGCGCCGCGGGTTAGCTGGGCCTGGGTAGCAGCATCAAGATCAGAGCCGAAACCGGCAAAGGCAGCGAGCTCACGATACTGAGCCAGATCAAGACGCAGGGTACCGGCAACCTGTTTCATGGCCTTACACTGGGCAGCGCCACCAACCCTTGATACGGAAAGACCAACATTAATTGCCGGACGAACACCGGCAAAGAACAGATCCGGCTCCAGGTAAACCTGGCCGTCTGTAATGGAAATAACGTTGGTGGGAATAAAGGCGGAAACGTCACCGGCCTGGGTTTCAATAATCGGCAGAGCGGTCAGGGATCCGGCACCTAGGTCATCATTAACCTTGCAGGAACGTTCAAGCAGACGGGAATGGTTAAAGAAAATGTCACCAGGGAATGCCTCTCGTCCAGGCGGACGGCGGAGGAGAAGAGAAAGCTCACGATAGGAGACCGCCTGTTTGGAAAGATCATCGTAAATAATCAGGGCATGCTCACCCTTGTCACGGAAATACTCGCCCATGGCGCAACCGGCAAAGGCAGCAACATACTGCATTGGAGCAGGATCAGAGGCACAGGCCGCGACAACCGTAGTGTAGTCCATGGCGTTATTTTTTCTGAGTGCTTCAACAACCAGGGCAACAGTTGATTTTTTCTGGCCGATTGCTACATATATACAATGGACATCAGTCTCACGCTGGGCAATAATAGCGTCAACACAGACTGCTGTTTTACCGATCTGGCGATCACCGATTACCAGCTCACGCTGACCGCGGCCCACCGGGGTCATACCATCAATTGCTTTACTGCCGGTGTAACAGGGTTCATGTACGCCTTTCCTGGCAATAACGCCGGGAGCCAGCACTTCCATCCTGGCGCTTTGCTTGGCATTAAGCGGCCCCTGACCGTCAATGGGATTACCAACACCGTCGACAACCCGGCCCTCCATTTCCGGACCAACCGGAACCTCGGCGATTTTTCCGGTTCTTTTAACGATATCGCCTTCCTTGATTCCTTCAACATTCCCAAGAATAGCGCAACCAACATTGTCTGATTCCAGGTTCAAGGCGAGTCCGAGAATTCCTCCGGTGAACTCAAGAAGCTCCATAGCCATGCAGTTTTCAACTCCATGTACTCGAGCAATACCATCACCAACCGAGATT
>JANTGB010000047.1 GCA_024763115.1 Desulfobulbaceae bacterium
CATTAAGCAGCTTTCCGGATCGGAGTCTCGTTCCTCGCTTACCTCCGGCCAACTACATGCCGGAATGACGTGATATAAATTGTCCAAATTTTAGCAGCCCTACGGTTTGGGTGCCGCCACCACATATGGAGAAGTTACCAAAAATCAAAACAAAAAATTGTTTAGACAATGGCCGTAAGCGTCTAATGAGTGCAAACCTCAGTATTTGTAACTGGTTACAGGATGACGTAGATTTTTGCGATCAGGCCTGCGCAACATATTAGTCATATACCTGCACCATGTAAGCAGTTACGAACAAGTAAGCCTTGACCGTGCATAAATTCATGGTCAATAACTCTCGAAGTCAAGTTCCGGCTTTTCCACGAAGATTTGAACGTTTTTTGAGAAAGATCAATAATATGATTGACAATTAAAACAGTTAATAGAAAGATTACTATCCTGATTATTATATTATATACTTTGCCCAATAAGTAAATTAAAATATGTGAATTATGCAATGGCGTAATCTTCTGAAAAAAAGCAGCAGCAGCATTGCCGGTCTCCCCCCTGCCCTCCAGCCTGACAGCAAGGAAGCGGCCAGGGTAGTCAGCCGTTATCCCATGCGGATAAATCCTTATTACCTGAGCCTGATTCGGGAAAGACATGATCCTATCTGGAAACAGGCAGTACCTGATATTCAGGAAATAAACGACACGGTCTGCATGGCTGATCCCCTGGGGGAGGAACATCTCAGTCCGGTGCCCAACCTGGTGCATAAATATCCTGACCGGGCGCTTTTTCTGGTCACTTCCCAATGCGCCATGTATTGCCGTTTCTGCACCAGAAAACGCAAAGTCGGCACCAAAAGCATGTTAATAACCCAGGATACCATTGAGGCAGGTCTTGATTATCTAAAGAAAACTCCTGTTGTTCGCGATGTCCTGGTCTCCGGCGGTGATCCCCTGCTGCTTGACGATGATTTTCTCGACTGGCTGCTGGCCTCACTCAGGGCAATTCCCAGTATCGAAATAATCAGAATCGGCACAAGGGCGCCCTGCACCCTGCCCATGCGGATTACCACCAGGCTGGTAAAGGTCTTGAAACGCTACCATCCCCTTTATATCAATACCCATTTCAACCATCCGCTGGAAATCACCCCGGAATCAAGTCGGGCCTGTAGGCGTCTGGCTGATGCCGGGATTCCCCTGGGGTGTCAGACCGTGCTGTTGCGCGGGGTAAACGACCAGGCGGAAATCATTCAGGAACTGCTGCGGAAACTGCTGATGATCCGGGTCAAACCCTATTATCTTTTTCAGGGCGACATGACCAGGGGCACCAATCATTTCCGCACCTCTATTGAGTCAGGGTTGGCAATTATGCGCTCGATCATCGGCCACATGTCAGGGCTGGCCGTGCCCACTTATGCGGTTGACGCACCGGGCGGCGGCGGCAAAATTCCCCTGACCCCGAATTACATTAAAGAATTCGGGGATAAGCTGGTTTTCAGCAATTACTGCGGCAAAATTTGTACTTATGATAATCAGAAGCTGGAATACAGAAACGACTAAAAAAAGCACCTAGCTCGCAATGAGCTAGGTGCTTGATTTTACTGGTACACCCAGCAGGATTCGAACCTGCGGCCTACGGATTAGAAGTCCGTTGCTCTATCCAGCTGAGCTATGGGTGCCTGAAAAATAAATATGCCGATTTTTAGCATGAGATAACTTAATTTGCAACTCAAATTCTTGAAATCCTTCCAGCTTCATTCTTGACTATCAGGCAAAAGCACACTATCCTTTTTAAGCTATGTTTTCCGCGCCACGCATATCACGGGAGGCTGCGACAATTGCCGCCATGATCGCCATTTACTGCCGCGATCACCACCAGACCGACAAACAACTTTGCCCGGAATGCCGCGCCCTCCTGGAATATGCGAAAAAACGACTCAGACACTGTCCTTTTCAGGAGAAAAAAACCACCTGCGGGAAATGTCCGGTTCATTGTTACCAGCCTGCCATGCGAGAAAAAATTCGGCGTGTTATGCGCTATGTCGGGCCGCGCATGGTGCTGCGTCATCCACTCATGGCCCTGCGGCACAGCATGGACGGTTTGCGCAAAACACCGGTTAAAAAAACAGCGCAGTAGAAACATATCTTTTTTGCACAATCTTGTCTGAAAAAGATATAATCGCCTGCAGGCGATCTAAAATTTAAAAATTAAAGCAAAATGCAGATCACGACAGATCAGACAATATCCGGAATATACGGCTTTGAGCCGAAAAGCAAGGTTGTCCGCCCCCTGTTCTTGAGCAATGTCTCGGCTGGTTTTCCTTCTCCGGCCGACGACTACATTGACCGGCAGCTTGACCTTAACGAATACCTTATAGCAAATCCCGCTGCCACCTTTTTTGTCCGGGTGGCCGGCGATTCCATGATAGATGCCGGTATCAACAATAACGATATTCTCATTGTCGACCGTTCCGTAGAACCGATCTCCGGCAAAATAGTCATTGCCGTAATAAACGGCGAATTAACGGTAAAAAGGCTTTTTAAAAGCGCTGCCGCCTGTTTTTTAATTGCTGAAAACAGCAACTATCCTGATATTGAAATAGACAAAAACATGGATCTGGAAATATGGGGAGTAGCAACCTGCGCCATCCACAGCCTGTGAATAATAAATATATCTTCGCGCTGGTGGACTGTAATAATTTCTATGTCTCATGCGAGCGTGTTTTTGCCCCAAAGCTGCAAGGCCGCCCGGTTGTTGTCCTTTCCAATAATGACGGCTGCATAATTGCCCGTTCCAACGAGGCCAAGGCCCTGGGAATTGCTATGGGCACGCCTTTTTTCAAGGCCGCCCGGTTTCTCAGCCGTCATGGGGTCACGGTCTTTTCCTCCAATTATCCCCTTTACGGCGATATGTCCTGGCGGGTTATGACGACCATTAAAAAACTTGAACCGGATGTTGAAGTTTATTCCATTGATGAAGCGTTTATTCGTTTACCGCACTCAGCCATCCTTGATCTGCCGGAGTATGGCCGCCGGATCAGGAATATCGTCAGACAACATACCGGCATTCCGGTTTCCATTGGTTTCGGCCCAACCAAGACCCTGGCCAAAATAGCCAACCGTTTTGCCAAGAAAGAAGACAAATATCAGGGTGTCTGTGATTTATCCTCAACATCCGCCCAACCATTTCTGGGCCGCTGTCCGGTAGGCGATGTCTGGGGAATCGGCCGGCAAAGCAGCGACAAACTGCAAAAGCAGGGGATAACGAGCGCCCTGGATCTGCTGAAGCGTGATGACGGCTGGATTCGCCGCCGGCTTACGGTCAGGGGGCTGAGAACCGTCATGGAACTGCGCGGTATTTCCTGCATTGAACTGGAAAAAGCAGGGCCGAGCAAATCAATTGCCAGTTCAAAATCTTTTGGCTACCAGGTTAAATCCCTTAACGAACTGCGGGAGGCGACCGCCACCTATGTAACCCAGGCAGCGGTCAAACTGCGCCTCCAGCGCTCCCTGGCCGGATGCCTGCAGATATATCTACGGACAAATCGCTTCAGTCGCACCCAGCCCTATTATGCTGCCGGAGAAACAATCAAGCTGCCCGAGGCCACGGCAGACACAGCCCTGTTAATTAAACTTGCCCTCCAGGGTCTGGAAAAAATTTACCGGCCCGGTCTGCGTTACCAGAAAACCGGGGTGGTATTAAGCAGGCTCAGCCCGGCCCAACGCCGGCAGCTCAGCCTTTTTGCCGATCCGCAAAAAAACAGGGATAAACTGATGTCGGCCCTTGATCTGATTAATGCACGCTGGGGTCGTTTTACCATTCAGCATGGCGTAGCAGGTTTTGCCAAACCCTGGCAGCACCGGCAGGATAGAAAATCACCGGCTTATACGACACAATGGGCTGACCTGCCGATAGTCAGGGCATCCGGGCAATTATGAAACTGCGTAACCGTTCCCTTTCGGAAATTCTGCCTCCCCTGCTGCTGGCTGTGGCCATCGGCGCACTGGCCGGGCTGGGCGCGGTTTTTTTTCGCCGGCTGATAAACTGGGAAATGGGAATTTTCTGGCCCGCCGGCAATGATTTTGTCAGCCGTTATACCACGGCACCCTGGCCCCTGCGCCTGCTTATTCCTGCTGCCATCGGCCTGATAATCGGCCCGATAATTACCTTCTGGGCCAGGGAAGTGAGCGGCCCCGGCGTACCAGAAGTCATGGAGGCCCTGGCCCTGCACGGCGGCCGCATCCGTCACCGGGTTACCCTGATAAAAACCTTTGTCACCTCCACCCTGATCGCGGCAGGAGCCTCAGTGGGCCGGGAAGGGCCAATCGTCCAGATAGGTTCATCAATAGGCTCGTCTGTTACCCAGCTTCTCCGCCTGGGCCGGGATAAACACCAGATGGCAGTGGCATGCGGCGCAGCAGCCGGTATTGCCGCCACCTTTCAGGCCCCCATGGCCGGCACCATGTTTGTTGCCGAGATTCTTCTCTTTGAACTTGAGACAACCTATCTCAGTCACATCGTTATTGCCGCAGTCACCGGAACCCTGGTCTCCAGGGCCTGCTGGTCCGACACTGCGGTTTTTCATATTCCTCACTTTACCATGGTGCATCCGGCCGAACTCCTGATCTATTTCGCCCTGGGCATCAGCGCCGGTCTCACTGCCCTGCTGCTCATGGGGGCAATATTCGGCCTGCCCGCTTTTTGTCGCCGCTGTGCCCTTCCTGCCTGGTTTACCCCGGCCCTGGGCGGTCTGGGGGTGGGGGCGATTGGCCTCCTGCGGCCCGAGGCCCTGGGAATCGGCTATGAAACCATCAACTTTGCCCTGGAAGGCAATATTACCCTGGGCCTGGCCGCCCTGCTGGTGGCAGCCAAACTGCTGACCACCGGCCTTTCCATCGGCAGCGGCATGAGCGGCGGTATTTTTGCCCCCTCGCTTTTTTTCGGGGCCATGATCGGCGCTGTTTTCGGTCATGGGGCCACTTATTTATGGCCTGACGCCAATCTCGCCACTGCCCATTTTGCCCTGGTGGGCATGGGCGCCATGGTCAGCGCTACAACCCTGGCCCCGATCACCGCCATTCTGACCATATTTGAACTGACCTATAATTATGAAGTTATCCTGCCCCTGATGGTCGCCTGTATTCCCAGCCTGATGGTGGTACAGATTTTTCACGGCTATTCAGTTTATGAAACCAAGCTGCTGATGAAGGGAATAAATATTGTCCGGGGCCATGACGTGAACCGGTTGCGGGAAATGCAGATCAGCGGGCACATGAGCCGGGATTTCACCTCTGTTCAACTTGATGAAAGTTTATGCGAAGTTGCCGGCATAATGCAGCATAGTAGTTTCCCTCATTTTATTGTACTGGACAAAAAGAATAAACTGGCCGGAGTATTGACCCTGCGGGACTTGCGGGATTATTTTGCCGATCCGGCAAATTACGGCCCGGACAGCACGGTAAGGAGTATTATGCAGTCCGAGGTTATCAAGGTCAGAGCTGATGAAAGCATGGAAAAAGCCTTTCACATCTTTGCGGAAAACAACATTTCCTTTATCCCGGTTATGGAGGCAGGTAGCATAGGGCAGGTCTGCGGTATTCTGAAAAAATCCGATCTGATCTCAGCCTATGACCAGCACATTCTCAAGGAACGTATCCTGCCGCCCCTGCACTGGGTCTGTCCGCTGAAGAAGAAAGCCGAATAGTTACAATTTATCGACCTGCACCAGTATGGTTACTGTCCGTCCAAAAACCGGACGAAGTTTTTCATTAATGAAGAAACAGGGGCTGTCCCCGATTTTAATTTAACGTAACTACTCATGGGGTAAGCGCCTAATGAGTGCAAACCTCAGTATTTGTAACTGCTCGGAGTTTACGCTTACCTGCAGGGTTCAGGTAAGCGACAGGAGGGAGACTCCGGAAAATTTTCGTGATCAGGCCGGCGCAGCATACCGGTGCTATGTAAGACAGGCTGATCGCGGAGGTAAGCACCCTTAAAAACAGGGCATAAACTTCGACTCCGAATATGCGGTGACCTATGAGCAGTTACAATTTAACAAGGACACCTACCGTCACCTTCTTATCCAAATAACACGGCACAAAAAGCAATTGACGCAATGTGCATTCCCTGATCAAGCACATTGGTTAACAGCCAACGGTAAAAATACATATCCAAAAACGTTTTTACATCCTCATTTGCCTTACCTTTAAACCAAAGCAAAACATCACTTTTCTTTTGAAAAATAATAAATTTATCTTTTGGAATCAGCATAGCTTCAATATGGGGACGACTTAAATCGATTACAAAATGGGCAATAAAAATCAGCAATGATATTTTAACCTTAACACTAATTTCAACAGACCACAGCCATATCCATATCCACACGACATGGAGCAGGCAATGCACGACAAGGGATTGAACACGCTGCAAAGCCTTACTGCTCCTTTTTTTACCAGCTGATTTTGGAGAGTACGACAGCAGATCTCCACAAAAATGAGCGCCTGCTAACAGTAAAAAAAGGGTCAACAATTATTCTACCAATGAAATAGGTTTACTTGATTGCCGCAGGGACTTTTGTGACGCTTCAAGAATTTTTACAACCTGCACTCCTTTACTTCCATCAGTCATAGGGATCTCTCCGCTCTCAATGCAATCAACAAAATGAGACAATTCAGTTCTCAGCGGCTCACGACCATCAACCTTGGGAATGACAATATCACCATATTTATAGGAATAATGAAACTCCGTAAAAGTATCATAATGTTTTGGCTGCTCCACTCCTTTATCGTAGATTTTAATTTTTTCGGTGGGATGGACATCATCAAATACCATCATTTTTTTGCTCCCCACAACTGTCATTTTGCGCACCTTGTCCGGGTCAAGCCAGCTTGTCTGAACAAAAGCGACCAATTGTTTGTTAAATTCCATTGTTAAAACCGCGACATCCTCAATTGACGGGTTTATATGGGCCTTGCCGGTTGTATGGACAATCTTCGGCTCCTGGTCAAGCAGGAATAGAATTATGGAAATATCATGCGGGGCCAAATCCCAGACAACATTAATATCAGGCTGGAAAAGGCCAAGGTTTAATCGTTGTGAATTAATATAGTAAATTTCTCCCAGCTCACCGGAATCAACAATTTCCTTCATCTTGCGTACTGCTGCAGTATAGATAAAAGTGTGCCCGACCATAAGTTTACGACCTTGATCCGAGGCAATAGCAACAAGATTTGCAGCTTCATCAGATGAAGCTGCAAGTGGTTTTTCAACAAAGACATGTTTGCCCGCTTTCAGAGCCTCAGAGGCAAAGCTGAAATGGGTATGTACCGGGGTTGCCACGGCAACGATCTCAATTTCTTCGTCATCAATTACATCTTTGTAATCTGTGGTGGTTTCTATATCTGGATACAAGCTTCGCATATGCGCAAGACGCGATTCGTCGAGATCGGCCACCATCCTCATATCCGTCCGGTTCATCTGGTTAAAATTACGAATTAAATTCGGCCCCCAATAGCCTGCTCCAATGACCCCGACCTTATGCATAATATTCACCTCTGTTAGTAGCCGCCCTTGCCGAAAAAGATAACGGGAAAAGTCAACAAAATTATTTTTAGATCTAAAACTAATGTCATATTACTTATATAATAAACATCAAGAATCACCATTTCTTCAAATGTAACACTACTTCTCCCAAGAGCCTGCCATAATCCCGTACATCCTGGAAGTATTTTGAGTCGATTCTTGTGCCACTCATCATAACAATCCCATTCATACGGCAAGCAGGGCCTGGGGCCAACAAGCGCCATATCACCCTTAATCACATTAAAAAGTTGAGGAAACTCGTCAAGGCTGGTTTTTCTTATGAATTTTCCAACTTTAAAAATTCTGGGATCATCGGTCATTTTAAATACTTTAATGTCTTGATCGCAGCAGTTTTGCTTCCCTTGTTGAATAAAATTTTTCACAAACTCTTTATGCTTACTGCCGTCACCAGCAACGTGCATAGAACGGAATTTATAAAAATCAAAAGGTTTACCGCCCTTACCTATTCTGGTTTGTTTGAAAATTACGGGCCCAGGAGATGATAGCTTAATGGAAACGGCAATTAAGAGTAGTATCGGAGACAAAACCACAAGAGCAGTTGAGGCTAAAACTATATCCAGCAGCCTCTTAACCCGCCAGGTTATATCATCTAAGGAATACTGGGACAGCATAACCACTGGAATACTAGCGTAATACTCAACTTGCAATTTGCGGCTGATAACATAGAGAAAATCGGAGTAAATACGAACCACTTTGTTTGACTTCAAACACTGTTCTACAAGACGGATCAGCTGCCCATAAGAAATTTTATCTATGGCAATTAAGATCTCATCAACATTTTTTTCCTGTACAATCCTATTAATATCCTTTGTTTTTCCCAGGTTACAAAAATCATTATGCAAAATAGCTCCATCCTCACTGGAATCATCTACAAACCCAACAACTTCAAATGTTGACAAACTGTCCTTCTCCAGCGAATCCACAACCTTAATAGCTGCTTCTCCTCCGCCGACAACAAGGAGCCTTGATTTATACAATTTCTTTTTGGCAAGAAATAAAAAAACACTTTTAACAAAAAGCACTCTGTACGTTGCAATTGTTAAAAAACTTATCAAGAAAAAATAGAAGAGTAAATTTTTCCCATATAAAAAAAAGTAATCAAAACTGTTGAGCAGGAGTATCAAAGTACCAATAGAGCATGCATACAAAAAAGCTTTAAGAATCAGAAAAAAATGTCTATAGCGGGAAATAACGACATTTCTCTTGTAAATATTGCATAACAGAAAAGAAAAGAAAAATATAATGGAAAAACTCCCGAAATAGACGATATAATTTGCCGCAAAAACAAATTGCTCCTTAGAAATTTCCCAAAAATCAGGAATAGCTATACTGACGGAAACGACAAAAGAAACTGCAAGCAAAAGAAAATCAATTCCCAGCAGAACAAATTTAAATTTAGGTTGATTATGTATCATAACTGACTATATCTATCAGCAGACAGCCAGGAGCCTGTCCGAGAATGCCCTTTCTGCGGAGTCTTTACCTGCCCAACTCCTTGTTATTTATCAAAAATAATGCTCCGGAAAGCGAGGCAAGAGACTCCGAGATATCAAGTATATGACTGTGTTCATTTTTGACAACCGCCTATTCTCGAACAACCTCCTAACGCATCCTCAATATTGTTGCGGGGTTACCTACCACGACGCTGCGATCGGGAACATCTTTCGTGACAACAGCTCCGGCACCGACAAGAGCTCCTTCGCCAATTGTAATCCCCCCCAGTATTGTAGCGTTTGAACCGATAGATGCTCCTTTTTTGACTAAAGTCGGGGCACAATTCCAATCATCTTCCGTTTGTAATCCACCACTTTGATTTACGGCATTCGGCTCAATATCGTTGATAAACATGACGCCGTGAGCAACCATGACCTCATCTTCTATGGTGACCCCCTCGCAAATGAAGGTATGGCTCTGGATTTTACAACGTTTGCCGATTAACGAATTCTTTTGTATCTCTACAAATGTCCCAATCCGCGACCCATCTCCAACTTCACAACCATACAGGTTCACAAAAGCGTGAACAACAACATCCTTGCCTAATTTTACGTCCTGGCTGATGCGTTTATAATCCGTATCCATATTTTTTATTTGATCCCCTCGAAAAACTCTTTAACCACATCACACACATACTTAATCTGTTGGACAGTAAGCTCAGGAAACATTGGTAAAGATAAAATTCTTTTAGAAGTCGACTCTGCAACCGGAAAATCTCCCCTCTCACCCCCTAACTCACCATATGCCTCTTGAAGGTGCAAAGGAACAGGATAATGTTGACCGGTAATAATATTATTTTCTTTTAAGAATTGCCGTAACTCGTTTCGGTGCTTAGTTTGAATCACATAGAGATGATAAACGCATAATGTTTCCGGCCTTTCCTCCGGCAAGATCAGGTCGCCTACCCCTATAAGAAGCTCACTATATATTTGAGCATTATCCCGTCTTTTTTGCGACCAGCCATTAAGATACTTGATCTTTGTGGCAAGCACCGCTCCCTGAAACGCCTCCATCCGATAGTTGTGACCAACCAGAGAATGATGATATTGCTTAACGGAACCATGTTGTCTTACCATCATGGCCTTATCATAAAGCTCTGTGGAATTTGTAATTAAAGCCCCCGCCTCACCATACGCGCCTAAATTCTTCCCCGGATAAAAGCTGAACGCCCCAAGCTCACCAAAATTGCCGACCTTTTTCCCTTGCCATTCGGCAAGATGCGCCTGACAACAATCCTCTATCATGGCAAGTCCGAATTTTTGAGAAATTGCGGAGAGTTTATCCATCTGTGCCGGCTGTCCATATAAATGAACAGGAATGATAGCCTTAATGCCATCACTTCTCCCACTATCAAAAAGCTCCTCAACCATGCGGCAGTCAATATTATAAAACTCGTCATGGTCAACAAAAACCGGTATGGCTCCACAGAGAGAAACAGCTTCGGCTGTTGCTATAAATGTGTTAACCGGGACAATTACTTTATCGCCGTATCCAATGCCGAGGGCCATTAACGCCACATGTAAAGCATCTGTGCCGCTGGAAACACCTATACAATATTCCGCCCCTTGCTGCCCAGCAAACTCCTTTTCAAATTCTGCAACATGCTTTCCAAGAATAAAACCTGTATTACGAATAATATCAGCAAACCGCTCATCAATTTCATTAAATACTTGATGGTGCTGGGCGGAAAGATCCATGAAAGGAACCTTCGCCCCCTCTTCGGCATCACCATTTTCATTCTTATTTAGCAAGTCAAAAAACTCGCCCGGATCAACAATAGCCAGTTCACCTTGCCGGTAATCCTGTTTACGACGTGTAACAATGGTATTGAGGCCAAACTGCAAGGCTGTTTCAAACTGAAGATCAGCATCGTATTTAAAACCGGAATTGATCAGGGCATTAACATTTATACTCCTGCGCAAGGGGACTTCAGCAAATGAAGAGGTGAGCTCACCAGCAGATTGTCGAGCTTCTTTCTCTCCTTTTTTTTCAACCTCCAAAAGGTAAAGTAACGGGGTGGTTAAAGAACTGATCCACCCATCAACTTCTCCATTGTTTACGAGCTGCAAAAGTCGCAAACTCTCTTCTTCACCCTCTCGCTTATTAAGAACATCTTCAAAAATACTAACATCGAAAAGTGCTCGACAGCTCATTATTTTCACCTTAACATTTGAAGCAGCTTCTTAAAGTTGACAGTAACTACTCATGGGGTAAGCGCTATAACTTCGCTAACCCCTGTAATTGTAACTGGTTACAGGGTGCCGTAGATTTTCGTGATCAGGTCGGCGCAG
>JANTGB010000048.1 GCA_024763115.1 Desulfobulbaceae bacterium
AAATCAGAAATCAGACTAAATTATGAACAATTCTTTACAGGTATTAATTTTGGCTGCCGGCAAGGGAACCAGGATGAAATCTTCTTTGGCCAAGGTTCTTCATCAGGTTTACTTTGTTCCCATGGTGCATCATGTTTTAAATGCGACAAAAGCCTTAAATCCTGTTCAACAGATTGTTGTTGTCGGCCATCAACAGCAAAGAGTTAAAGAGGCTCTGGTTGATTATGATCTGGTTTATGCAGAGCAGAAGGAGCAGTTGGGGACAGGGCATGCGGTTTTATCTGCTGAAAATTTAATCAGCAATAAGGGTGGAATGGTATTGATCCTCTGTGGTGATACGCCTTTAATCAAGGCGGCAACCTTGCAGGCAATGATTGATAATCATATCGCTGGACAGAGTGTGTTGTCCGTCATGACTACCATAGTTGATAATCCTGCCGATTATGGCCGGATTATTTCAAATGATGATAATTTACTGGTGCGGATTGTCGAAGAAAAAGATGCATCGTCTAAACAAAAAAAGATTTGTGAGATTAATGCGGGAATTTATTGTGTTGATGTAGATTTTCTTTATAATGCCCTGCATCAGGTTGGTACGGATAATCAGCAGGGTGAGCTCTATTTGACTGATATAGTTGAAATTGCCAATAATTCTGGAATTTCCGTGCATAAATTTGTCTGCCCTGACAGCACTGAAATATTGGGTGTTAATTCTCGTCGCGAACTTTCTCTGGCTCATGAGGTTTTACAGTTACGGTATCATTATGAGCTGATGGATTCCGGGGTTACCATTTATCAACCTGGTTCGGTTACTATTGAATCAACTGTGAATATAGGACCTGATACTGTAATTTATCCAAATGTTGTTTTGCGAGGTGAGACGGTAATTGGTCGTGATTGCATTATCGAATCTCTGTCATATCTCAATAATTGTCTGATTGGTGATGAGGTTACAATCTCTGCGGCAACCTGTTTACAAAATGTTAAGATGTAATATTTCCAAATGATAATGTGATAGGAGTTTTTTATGGAAGATAGAGAAAATCTACAACGATTGGACGATTTAGTAGCTAAGTTGCTCAATGGCTATAAGGATTTACAGGAAGAGAATAAAAAACTTAGTAATGATCTCCATGCCAGTCAGCTGGAAGTTGCTCAACTTGAAGAGAAAGTATCCGGTTTATTGCAGGAAAAAAATCATGTTCATGAAAAGGTGGCAGGAATATTAGATGCCGTTGAACATTGGGAAAATGCCGCAAACGACAAGCAAGACGATATTGCACAACCGTCCTCTGATGAAGTCGGACAAAAGGAAATAGAGTCGTCTTCCCAGCTGTTTTCCATGGAATCATGACTAATTCTATAAAAGGAGTGATGATAAATATATTGCCTATGTCCGGTTATTTTGGTAAAAAATATATTAAAATAGTAAGTAACTATTAAGGTAGGGGTAAAAAATCGCCACAATCACCACTGTTTTGTAACTATTCAGAGGTAAGCGAACAAAGTGAGACTCCTTGTGCTTTAGATGTGAGTGATAAGGCCTGCGCAGCACACTAATGCTATGTAAGACGGCATTATCGCGCACAGATGAAGTGCAGCTTAATAGTACCTACCTACTCACTGGGGTAAGCTCTTAATTTAGCTAACTACTGTAATTATAACTGCTTAAAAGTTGCCGGAAATTTTTGCGATTAGGCCGGTGTAGCATAATTAAGTGTCAGGTGTATTAATTTGGAACGTTTGGTCAAATTTGAAGTACTGGGCCAGGAATATCCATTATATACTGATGCATCTGAAGAAGATGTAAGAGAAATTTTAAATTTAGTAAAAGATCAGCTGGAGTCATATTCGCAATCAGCTTCTACTTTGCCGCCTAATAAACTGGCGATTTTGGCAAGTTTAAATATGGCTGGTAAATATATTAAGTTGAAACGTGATTATGAGCATTATAAAAGTAAAATTAATTCTTCTCTTGAAGAGTTGACAATCAAAATTGATAGTGCCGTAAAGTAGGTTGCCCCCTGCCTGGTTGGTGATTAACAGCACTTTCGAGCCAACATAAACATCGAGGGAGACTTCCCTGAAATCGGATAGAAATTCGTTTCGACGGAATTACTAGAAGGTTTTATGAGTACTCCCACCTAACTCAGTTAGGTTCGATGTAGTTGTTAACACGGCTATGGCGGGGGTTTTTATTAACTATCCGGTTTTGCCGGTTTTTATATATGATTTGATATTCTAAAATAGTAACTGTTCACAAGGTAAGCGCTATAATTTAGCTAACCACTGTAATTGTAACTGGTTACAGGGGTGCAGGTAAGCGATCAGCAGGAGACTCCGGGATAGTTTTGCGATCAATACGGCGCAGCGTATCAGTCATACGTAAGCCGGACTGAGCGCGAAAAAATATGATGTCCTTTGAGCAGTTATCTAAAACACATGAATATCGAGAGATATTAAAAGTTGCAGGGGCTGTATATTAAATTCCTCTGTTGAAAGGGCTTTTACTATGTGCCCATAGGATGGCAAAGAAGTCTGTAAGATGATAACCGGTTGAGATATTAGTACGGTGGTGAAATTATAATCCTGTTTGTGTTGTGTAACAGGTTAATATAAGGCATTTTATTGTGGATGATATAATTTTTGTGTCGGTTAATATTCATGTCTCCATGTGAGTTGATTAATTTTATGAAATTCGGTTTTAAATTAATTACCGGATTTGTATATTAGCGCAGGTAACTCAGCTCTTCTTTTGTAGTGGTTCAGCCTTCTCTCCATTTGGTTTCTCACCTTTTTTAACCCAGACAGCAGTGTTTCTTTGTTTCATCCAACGCCGTTAAGGGCGCATTGTGATGACTTTACGTCTATAAATTAATCAGGAGGCTAGAGCTCCGTGACAAATATATTGCAGGCCGTATTGTATTTTTTAACTCTTTTGGGTGGTATTTTTGCAGGTTTTTTGATCCGCAAAAGATTTCTTGAGGCCCGGTTGGAAAATATTGACGAGCAGGGCAGGAAACTCATTGAAAATGCCTTAGCTGAGGCTGAGCAGATAAAAAAGGAAGCTGCTTTACAGATAAAGGATGAATCATACAAACTTAAAATTGAGGCTGAACTTGAATTCAAGGAGTTAAAATCAGCCCTGATTGATGAAGAGAAAAGACTCAATCAAAAAACAGATCAAATAGAAAGAAAGATTGAGCTGCTTGATAAGAGAGAAATGGACCTGCTTAATAGAGAGAAAAAATTAAGCAATGAAGAAAATAATATTGTTGAACTGCGTCGGAAAATTAATTCCCTGGTTGATGAACAACGTTTCAAACTTGAAAAAATTTCAGGAATAAGTCGGGATGAAGCGAAAAAATTATTAACTGAATCTATCGAAAGTGAAGCTCGGATGGAAGCGGCTAAGGAAATAGTCAGAATTGAAAATGAAATGAAGCTCCAGTCCGACAAAAAAGCAAAAAATGTCCTGGCCCTGGCTATTTCCCGCTATGCCGGTGATTTTGTCGCGGAAAAAACCGTCTCCGTTGTTACTCTGCCCAATGATGAAATGAAAGGACGAATTATTGGCCGGGAAGGACGAAATATTCGAGCTATTGAGGCGGCAACCGGTATTGATATTATTATTGACGACACTCCTGAGGCGGTAATTTTGTCAGGTTTTAATCCCCTGCGTCGGGAGATTGCCAGACTGTCGCTTGAGCGCCTGATTACTGATGGTCGTATTCATCCGGCCCGGATTGAGGAGGTCGTGGCCAAAGTCGGCAAGGAACTGGATGTGGCCATGCGTGAGGCTGGTGAACAGGCCACCTTTGATGTTGGCGCCCATGGGGTGAATGTTGAAATTATAATGTTGCTTGGCCGTTTAAAATTTCGCACAAGTTATGGCCAGAATGTCCTGCAGCATTCCCTTGAAGTTGCTTTTCTCTGTGGTGTTATGGCAGCTGAACTGGGGATTAATGTTAATCAGGCCAAGCGGGTCGGGCTGCTTCATGATATAGGTAAGGCTGTTGACCATGAGGTCGAGGGTTCCCATGCCGTAATCGGGGCTGATCTGGCTAAAAAATATGGTGAGTCTGCCGAGATAGTCCATGCCATTGCCGCTCATCATGAAGATGTTCCCCCGGAAAGTATTCTTGATGTTCTTGTCCAGTCGGCAGATGCGCTTTCCGGTGCCCGGCCGGGAGCCAGAAAGGAAATGTTAGAGACCTATGTCAAGCGTCTTGAAGATCTTGAACAGATTGCCAATTCATTTCCCGGTGTTGAGAAAACATTTGCAATTCAGGCAGGGCGGGAGATTCGTATCGTGGTAAACAGCAACAGTGTTTCCGACGCTGATGCCGTTGTTTTAAGTCGGGATGTGGTCAAAAAGATAGAAAAAGAACTTACCTATCCCGGTCAGATTAGGGTAACTGTTATCCGGGAGATAAGAGCGGTTGAATATGCCCGCTGATTCCATAAGCCGGAAGCCGGAGGTCTGAAACCTTTGAACCCCGAACCTTTGAACCCAGAACCAAAAAATGAACATGACAATTGATGAGCAGGTGGCCCTGATAGAACGGGGGGCGGTTGACGTAATTTCCCGGGAAGATTTAATTAAAAAGCTGCGGAAATCAGCTGAAACAAATACCCCTTTGCGGGTAAAGGCCGGTTTTGACCCCACTGCTCCCGACCTTCATCTTGGGCATACTGTTTTGATTCAGAAATTAAAACATTTTCAGGATCTGGGTCATGATGTCCTGTTTCTGATTGGTGATTTTACCGGGATGATAGGCGATCCCACCGGCAAATCGGAGACCAGGAAGGCCCTGACCAAAGAAGATGTAGCCCGGAATGCCGAGACCTACAAGGAGCAGATATTTAAAATTCTTGATCCTGACAAAACCACGGTAATGTTTAACAGTGAGTGGCTTGATAAACTGTCATCTCATGATTTTATTCGCCTTGCCTCGCAACTGACCGTGGCCCGGATGCTGGAGCGGGAGGATTTTCGCCGGCGTTTTGAAAATCAGCGTCCCATCAGTATCCATGAATTTATGTATCCCCTGATTCAGGGCTATGATTCCGTGGCCATGAAAGCTGATGTTGAGCTGGGCGGAACGGATCAGCTTTTTAATGTTTTAATGGGCCGGGATCTCCAGCGGGCCTGGGGACAGGAACCGCAGGTGGTGATAACCATGCCGCTCCTGGAAGGGTTGGACGGGGTTAACAAGATGAGTAAATCCCTGGGGAATTATATCGGCATCACGGAAACCGCCGACAATATTTACGGTAAGGTAATGTCGGTTTCCGATGAGCTTATGTTTCGTTATTATGATTTGCTCAGTGATTTGACCACGGAACGGATTGCTGCCTTAAACAGTGATATGGGTAACGGTAAAATCCATCCCAGGGAAGTAAAAAAGAAGCTGGCTTTTGAGCTTTGCGCCCGTTTTTATGATGAGGTAACGGCTTTACGGGCAGAAGAAAATTTTGAACGGGTCTTTAAAAAGCATGATCTTCCCGATGATATTCCTGAACAGGAAATAGAGACCGAAAATGGGGAAATCTGGCTGCCCCGTCTGCTGGCCAATGCCGGTATGGTCAAGGGAACCGGAGAGGCCCGGCGAATGATCAAGCAGAATGCGGTTTCGGTTGACGGCGAGAAGATAACTGATGTTGATTACACGGTCAGCGGCAAAGACGAGGTATTGCTCAAGGTGGGAAAAAGAAAATTCTGCCGGGCGCGGTTAACGGTATAGAGGAAAGGCTATGATTACAAAACAAATGACAGTCGGTTCCATGGCTGTATGCTGTTATATTGTTAAGTGTGAAGAAACCGGGCAGGGATTGATTATTGATCCGGGCGGCAACGATGAGGATGTGCTGGCCATGGCTGATAAGATGGGGGTTAATGTAAAATATATCGTTAACACTCATGGCCATCCTGATCATGTCTGCGGTAATCGTCGAATTAAAGAGGCAACCGGCGCAAAAATTGTCATGCACTGTGATGATATTTCTTTTTTTGCCCAGCCTGAGGTCGGCGATTATTTTTCCATGCTGGGACTGCCTGCTTCGCCGCCGCCGGATATTTCTGTTAAGGACGGTGATATTATTTCAGTCGGCAAGGTTAATCTGGAAGTTATTCATACGCCCGGCCATACTCCGGGGGGGATATGTCTTTATAATGCCCCGGATCTTTTTACCGGTGATACGCTTTTTGTCGGCGCTATAGGGCGGACTGATTTTCCCGGCGGCGATATGAATCAGTTTCTCCGCTCCATCAGGGAACGGTTGCTGGTTCTGCCTGAAGAAACCGTGGTCCGGCCTGGGCACGGCTATGGTGGCAGCCGTTCCACAATCGGTGAAGAAAAACGCTCAAATCCTTTTCTTTAATTGCTCTATGCGTGAAGTAGTCCTGGGAACAGCAGGCCATGTGGATCATGGCAAGACCAGTCTGGTCAGGGCCTTAACCGGCATTGACACTGACAGGCTCAAGGAAGAAAAGGAAAGAGGAATTACCATTGAATTGGGATTTGCCTTTCTTGACCTGCCCTGTGGCCATCGGTTGGGTATAGTAGATGTTCCCGGCCATGAAAAATTTATCAAAAATATGGTGGCCGGGGTTGCTGGTATTGACCTGGTTGCCTTTGTTATTGCCGCTGATGAAGGGGTCATGCCCCAGACTAAAGAACATTTTGAAATATGCAGCCTGCTTGGAGTAAAAAAGGGGCTTATAGTTATCACCAAAAAGGACATGGTGGAACCGGACTGGCTGGAACTGGTCGAGGAAGATGTCCGGGAATATTTCAGCGATAGTTTTCTGGACAATGCGCCGCTTCTTACTGTTTCATCTACTACCGGAGAGGGGATTGTCGAAGTCAGGGATACTATTGATCAGCTTGTTACCCAATGTGAATTTCCTGAAGTTTTCGGCCCTTTCCGCCTGCCGGTTGACCGGGTTTTCAGCATGAAAGGTTTTGGTTCCGTGGTTACCGGCACCTCACTTTCCGGCCGGATTAATGTTGGAGATGATATCGCTCTTTATCCGACGGAACTGTCCGGCAAGATTCGCGGTATTCAGGTGCATGGGCAGCCGGTTGAGCAGGTTGAGGCCGGTTATCGAACCGCCATTAATATTCAGGGCCTGGAAAAAGAGATGATAAGCCGGGGCGACATGCTGGCTTCTCCGGGCTGCCTCCATCCCTCCTTTGTTTTTGATGCCGAGTTTCATTATCTGAGCGGAAATACCAAACCGTTAAAAAACAGAACCCGGATTAGAATTCATCTTGGCACTGCCGAGATCATGGGCCGGATAGCCCTGCTTGAAGATGAAGAGTTGCGTCCCGGCGCCACTGCTGATGTTCAGCTTCTTCTTGAAGAAAAGTTCGGGGTCTGGCCTGGCG
This sequence comes from Desulfobulbaceae bacterium, assembly GCA_024763115.1. Lineage (GTDB taxonomy): Bacteria > Desulfobacterota > Desulfobulbia > Desulfobulbales > SURF-16 > JANTFJ01. The sequence goes on from JANTGB010000048.1 coordinate 7,395, forward strand.
ATCGTTATGTGGTTCGCAGTTATTCGCCCATGGCAACTATTGGCGGCGGGATAATTTTTAATGGTTCGGCCCGCAAGCGGAAACGCTTTAAGGAGATAAACAGGCAGGCCTTTGCGGTTTATCATAATGATGATGTCGAGGAGCATATTATTTTTCATCTGCGGGACAGTGGTTTTAGGGGGCTTACCTTTAATGAACTGGCCATAAAAATCGGTCTGTTTGCTAATAAACTTGCTAAAATATTAAAGACGCCGATTTCCGCCCGGAAAATTATTGTTCTTGATTCCACCCGGAAGTTGATGGTGGAGCAGAGTGTATATGAGGATATTGCCCGGCGCATGCTGGACATTCTTGAATCTTTTCATCAGTTGAATCCCTTGAAGCCCGGACTCTCCAAGGAAGAACTGCGTACCCGTCTTTATCCGGGGCTGGAGTTGAAATTTTTTCAGGCAGTGCTTGGCGACCTGATTAAAAAGAAAAAAATTGTGCAGGAGGGAGGGGAGGTCAGGCTTAGCGGCCACCAGGTGTCGCTTCAGGCAGACGAAAAGGTTATCCGGGCTGATCTGCGCGCGCTTTTGCAGAAATCCGCTCTGAAAACTCCGACAATAAAGGAGATCTTTGCCCATTTCCCGGATGTTCCCCAGCCGTTGATTCGTCAGGTGCTTGAATTGTTGATACAAGATGGTCAGGTGTGCAAGGTTTCTGAAGATCTCTATTTTGATTCTGGAGTAATTGCGGCCTTAAAAGAGCAGATGGTCGATTTTATCCGGCGTGAAGGGGATATTGACGCCCCGCGTTTTAAGGAGATGACCGGCCTGACCAGGAAGTTTTCCATTCCCTTGCTGGAGTATTTTGACCGGGTGAAACTGACTATTCGGGTTGGTGACAAGCGCATTTTACGTTAAGGATACTAATCATCAGCAAGATAACCGGCAATGTCAGCGGGTTGAAAACAGCCCGAAAGAAAAGGCTTGAAAGTCTCGGCCGGCGCAAGGTTGCCCCGGAGCAGATTATTTCTCCGGAAATGGCCAGGGAGCTTTGTGCGATTTCTCTTGATCTGTCCCGGCAGATCGGCGTACTTATCGACCGTTCCGGCAAGGTTGAGCATGTAATTGTCGGCGATCACCGCCGGATTGTTATCCCGGCTCTGGGCCAGTTTCGTTCCTCAACCGGTCGCCTTAAGGGGTTACGTTGTATCCATACCCACCTGAAGGGCGAGGATTTAAGCAGGGACGACCTGCTTGATCTGCTTTTTCTCCGTCTTGATCTCATGGCCGTCCTTAAAATTAAACCTGACGGGCTGCCGGAAAAAATATATGCGGCCCATCTTGTCCCCCAGCCCATAGCAGGCAAAAACTGGTCTTTTCTGCCGCCAGTGCCGCCAACCCGCCAAAGCATCAATGTCCGAGCCCAGATTGGTGCCCTGGAAGACGAATTTGCCAGGATTAAACCGGTAAAAGAGCTTGACTCCGCCCGGGACAGGGCCCTGTTGATCAGCGTAACCACTGCCTCCAAAAAACAGGCCGCTGAATCAATGGCTGAACTGGTGGAGCTGGTTCACTCTGATGGTATCATAGTCCTTGATACTATTATTCAGCGGCGGGACAGGATTAATCCCAGGTTTATTCTCGGCAAGGGCAAACTGGGGGAGATCATGCCGGCTGCCCTGCGCCTTAACGCCAATCTGTTGATTTTTGATCAGGAACTTAATCCTTCTCAGGTAAGTTCCATAACCGACTATACCGAACTCAGGGTTGTTGACCGTACTCAGCTTATTCTTGATATTTTTGCCTGCCGGGCCCTGAGCCGGGAGGGTAAATTACAGATTGAGATGGCTCAGTTAAAATATCTCCTGCCCAGGCTGGGGCGACGTGATGACGCCCTGTCCCGCTTAACCGGCGGTATCGGCGGCAGGGGGCCGGGAGAGACCAGGCTGGAGATTGACCGGCGGCGGATTAATGATCGTCTGGCAAAACTGAACAAAAAATTAAAAAAGGTCAGCCGGGAAAGGCATCAACGGCGGCGACAAAGGCGTAAGAAGAATCTGCCGGTTATTTCTCTGATCGGCTATACCAATGCCGGCAAATCAACCTTGCTCAATACTCTGACAAACAGTAAAATAGTTGCCGAAGATAAACTGTTTGCCACCCTTGATCCCACCAGCAGAAGGCTGCGTTTCCCTGAGGATGTAGAGGTGATAATTACCGATACTGTGGGGTTTATTCGCAACCTGCCGCCTGAGTTAATGCAGGCCTTTAAGGCTACCCTGGAAGAATTGCATGAGGCCGATGTCCTGGTGCATGTTATTGATGTGAGCAACAGCGGGTTTCGCAGGCAGATTAAGGTAGTGGATGATATCCTCCGCCAACTTGGGCTGGAAACCATTCCCTGTTTGCGGGTTTTGAACAAAATTGACCTGGTTGAACCGGAATTCTGCCGGATTGAACAGGAGCGATACCAGGCTGAGGCGGTTTGCGCTCTGGATTCGTCTACTTTCAGCAATTTTCTGCAAAGGGCGCGGCAGATGGCGGAAATCAGATGACAGATGACAGATGACAGATGACAGAGGACAGAGGACAGAAGCCGGAAGCCGGATGATATAACAGTTTACTGATTCTCAAAGGAGAAGGAGCCGGGTGGTTTTTTGTGAGCATAAATATGGCCGATAAATGCAGACAATGCAAATTTAACAATAAAGACACGATTAATAAAGATTGTACTGTCTGTGCGGAATTAAGTTTTCGCGAATCTATTTTATGTGATCTTAATATTCAGGGGTTTGCCGAGGGAGAAAATTTTATCTGCCACCGTTTTCGTCCTGATCTCAAAGTTGTCGGCAGCAAAACCGGGCCGGGCCGCCATATCCTGCCCGTGGCTCGAGATAAGAAAAAATATTTTAAAGAAGTGCTGAAGCTTATTAACGGCCTGGGCCGCTGCGGGAATGTTGGTTGTCGCTGTGGTATTGATGAGAGAGAAGATAAGAGCCTGCCGCGTCAATGTTATCACGTGGTCTGGAGCACTGTTGGCCGGAAAAAAATCTTTACCAGGCCTGAACGTTATGTCTCATTTTTTCACGACGCGTTTTTGACCTGCGGCACCCTGATTAACGGTAAGGCGTGTCTTGTCTGGCTGGCAGCGGATCATCTCCATTTTTATCTTGAACTCGGGGAAGATGAGCTGGTTATGGATGTGGCTGAGGATATTCAGCTGCTGATCCAGGATGCCCTGCTGGAAGAATTTAAAGAGCTAACCTCTGATGTTCCCGGCATTATCTGGAACAGTAAATTTTTTATTGAAAATATTGACTGATGAACTTGCAAAAAAGTTTTAACTCACCATGAAGGGCATTAAGGGCATGAAGTTAACATGCCGATTTTGTGTTTTTTCGTAACTACTCATGGGGTAAGCACCTAATGATTGCAAATCTCAGTATTTGTAACTGTTTACAGGGTGCCGTAGATTTTCGTCATCAGACCGGTGCCGCGTATTAGTCATACGTAAACCGG
>JANTGB010000049.1 GCA_024763115.1 Desulfobulbaceae bacterium
TGATAAACGACCTGAACCGGAGTTTCCTGCACCGGAATCCTCTGCCTGGCCGCCTTGACTAAAATTTCCACCTCAAATTGAAATCTTCGCGCCTTAACGCCGAGCTTCAGCGCTTCGGGCAGTGGGTAGAGCCTGAAGCCGCTCTGGGAATCACCCAGCAGCGGCCCACCGCTGACCCAGACCCAGAAATTGGAAAATCCGCGCCCGAATCTACTGGTCCGGGGTACATGTTCATGAGTCATTCCCTGGCGGTGACCGATAATTATGGGGCGTTTTCCAGGCGGCACGGCCCTGATGAGCCTTGAGGCGTCAAGCGGATCATGCTGGCCGTCGGCATCAATGCTGATGGCCCATTTTGCCTGCTGAGCCGCAGCGGCAAAGCCGGTAAGCAGGGCTGCGCCTTTACCCTTATTTTTCTGGTGGCGGAGAACCGTGATTCCGCTGATATCATCAATAATCACGCCCGTTCGGTCGGTTGAGCCGTCATCAACCACAAAAACCGGCAGCTCAAGACGCAGGGCCCGATTGATAACAGCGGCTACCGGCTGTTCATGGTTATAAACCGGAATGACAATGGCAAAATCAGAATCAGCCAAAAAAATCTCCTAAATTCAGGGTAAAAAGGCCACGCCCCAACTACCCGGCCCCATGTGTACCCCGGATGTAAGAGAAAGAGGGGTCAGCATAATTTCCGCCTGAGGATAAAGGCTATATATCCTGGCCTGTACCTCAGCGGCCAGCCATTTTTTATTGTCGGAATATTGCAGCATAATAAGTCCGGGAAAATCATGAGAGAGTTTTTCGCCCAATCTGTCCAGGGCAAATTGCAGCTGCCCGGCCCGGTTATGAACTACCCCAACCTTTTTCGCCCCTTGCCGGGTAGGGGTGATAACCGGTTTCATCCGAAGCAGATCGCCGAAAAAACCGCCGGTCTTTGCTAACCGTCCCCCGGCAGCCAAGTATTTTAATTGATCAATAAAAACATATTCCTGACAATTTTCAATGGCTTGCCCGGCAAAATCAATTACCTGATCCGGGCTGGATGCTTGCCCGGCGAACCTTGCAGTTAACAGGGCAATAACAGCCAAACGGCCTGAGGCGGCCCCGGTATCATACACTTTAAGCCGGTCGGTTGGATCATTATTTTTTTTCCAGGCCGTTACTGCGGCATAATTGCCGGTAAAAACAGCTCCGACACAGAGATAAAGCACAGCAGGAAACTGCCTGATAAGCGCTTCATAACATTGTCGTCGTTCAAAGGTGGAGGCCTGGGCCGTGCTGAGCCGGCCACCCTTTCTCAAGCAGGAATAGATCTGTTCAGGAGAACAGCAACTCTCAGGCCGGGACTCAGCATCGCTGACAATATAACTGTCCAGCAGGGTTATGCCGTGATTTGTCGCAATTTTCCGGGTGATTGAGCCGGCCGCGTCAGTTACGATGTGAATGGCCTGCCCCTCAAGCTCGGGCACGATCCGGTTGCGGGCATCAAGATCCTGCTTTGACCATTTTACCACACGAGCTGCGGAATCCAGTTCTGCCAGAAGATTTACCGGGTCAGGGGTATGGATATGAATCTTCAGGCACGATTCATCCGGCACCAGAACCAGGCTTTCTCCGAGCCGGTCAAGTTTTTTCTCAAGATCGTCGCAAGTTCCGGCAACATCAATTACTGCGTCCACACAATAACTGCCGGTTAACGGAGCGTTATAGGAATCACGTATCCGCAGTCTGCCCTTAAAGAGTTCGGTAACCGGGCAAAGATCATCACATCCGGCCAGGGATTTAAAAAATCCATCGAAATAAATAAACATACCCAGGGCCCCGGAATCAACTACTCCGGCCTGTTCCAGTTCCGGCAACAGCACGACACCGGACGGCACAGCCTTTTGTAAATAATCGCCGACCGGCAAAAATGCCTGCTCAGGGCCGATTTTTTCATCCGCCAGTATTTCAGCCAAAGAAGCAAAGACGGTCAGCATGGTGCCTTCCTGTGGGGCGCGCACCGCAGCCCAGGCCTGATCGCGACCCGCCGCAGTCTGTGCCGCCAGCTGGGCAAAATTTTCTGCTTTAATAAATTCGCCGAAAAAAGCAGCAGCAATATTGCCGGAATTACCGAGCGCGGCAAGGGCAAGTTGTCGGCCGATATTTTTTTTATCCCGAGCAAAATCGCGAAGCGGAGCCAGGCTTATTTTCAAATTTGTCCCGGTATCACCATCAGCCACCGGATAAACATTAATCCGATCAAGCAGATCAGCCCAGGAGACCAGGCATTCATATCCACGGCATAATGCTTTGGCAATTTGTGTCATTAGTTGTAACCGTTCACCAAGATACTTATTTACTTATAACTCCCAGTCTGTAATCGTTCACCAGTGCCTTAGATTTGTTCATTTGGGCCTGCGCTGCATACTGGTGCTATGTAAGCAGGGCAGGTAAGCGAGGAACGAGACTCCGAAATGGACGAAGATGAGGTGCTGGTGAACGATTATCATTAGTTGAATAACTTTTTTATGGCTGCCGGGTCATATTTACCATTAGCAGTCAGGGGAATATTATCCGTTCTTCTAATCAGCCGGGGCAGGGCGCAAGGTTCGAGTATCAGCCCAAGGTTTTTCCGCAGCTCTTTAACCTTGTCATTTTTGCCCTGAACCAGGGCGGCAATCATGTTCTCGCGGCCTCCCGGATCAGCCAGAGAAACCACGACGCAATCCATGACGCCGTGTTGAGCTTTTATCCTGTCCCGCACCTCCTCAAGATCGACTCTCTTACCGCCGACCTTGACAATGGCATCGGCCCGGCCCTTCATGAAAAAACCGTTTTCCGGGCCGGGTTCAATCCGGTCGCCCATGGTAAAAAAGCCCTTTTCATCAAGCTCTGCTCCCGGAGAAATAAATGGTGATTTAAGCTTAAGTCTTTCCCGGCTGATCTGCCAGTCAACCGGGGCAAAGGGATAAAAACAGCTCTCACCGTGACTGCGGTTTCTGGCCCCAATGCCTCCGGTTTCAGTTGAGCCGTAAACCTCGACTATGGGAATGTTGTTTTTTTGATAAAAATCTTCATTATCAGCCTGATCCAGCCTACCGGCTGAAGAAAAAGCAAGTCTTAATGCCTGTCCCCCGGTTTTTTCCCCTTTTAAGGCCCGATAATGGGCCGGAACCGCAGCCAGGATGGTAGCCCTGTCCCTGGTCGCCTCCCTGATTTCCGCCGGAAAACAAGGGGTGTCTCCCCGCACGGTTGCCGAGGAGATAAAGGGGATAATAACGGAAAAAAGCAGGCCGTAAATATGATAGGGCGACACAGTGGCAACCAGCAGATCATTTTGGTTTATTTGATATTTTTTTGCCAGGTAAAAAGCCTCAGCAAAGAGGTTACCGGCTGTTTTCAACCAGCTGCGAGGCGTTCCGGTAGAGCCGCCGGTAAAAAGCCTGAGAAGTGGAGCAGCAGGATCAAATTCATCCAGTTGAAATCGGCCCTGATTTTTTCCCGGCTCCGGGCAAATTACCCTGGTGGTGGCGGGAAAATCTCTTTTGCTATCGCTGATTGCCAGGTTATAACCCTGGGCCTCATGCATTTCCGCCAGTATCCGGGCGGAAAAGGCGTAGGGCAGGAGAAGAAGCGGGCCTGCGGCCATTGAGGCCAGCAGGGCCGCCGCAATAAGAGCCTTATTGTCTGTAGCCAGGCAGACAGCCTGATTCCGGCGGTTTTCCCCGGCGTAAAATTCCTGCAACCAGCCGGCCATATCATAAACCTGGGCAAAGGTGGGGCCTGATAAAACGAATTCCTTGCCGGGTCGGGGCAGGGCCAGGTTATGCGGCAGGTTTGGTTCAAACATGATTTCCGGCAACCGAACGGCCGAAAGCCTGTCCGGTAAGCTCCCGGTTTCTCGGCCTGAAGGTGTTGTCCGCCATTTCCTTTTCTATAACCAGTTTAAACAACTTTGACATTTTTATTTCCTGGGGCTCATCCTGGTAAAAAGTATTCCAGGCATATTCAAATAGCTCCTGCAGCCTCTCCGGGCTCATCTGCTTGGGCTGAAACACAACCTTGTCAGCGGAAAAATCATTCCAGTCATGGGATAAAATTCTCTTCTGCGCAGCCAGTTCCGCATAGGCTCTGGTATGGGGAAACGGGGTTAAAACGGTAAATTCGGCCAGATCAAGTTCAATTTCCAGTAAAAAATCAATCAGCCTTTTAATATAATCCTCGCTGTGGCTGTCCAGACCCAGCAGAATAGTACCTTCAACCGCAATCCCGTTATCGTGATATCTCTTGATCCGTTCCCTGATGTAATCAGAGGTATCAAACACGGCCTGATAGACATACCAGGCTCCGGCCCGAGCCGCCAGCTCAAGCACCTCCGGTTTGTCCTCAATAGGGTGGCAGCACCATTTTTTTTTCAGGGGAATCATTTCCCGAAAAAGATCCATTTCCCAGCTGGTATCCTGGGAAAGGGAATTATCCACAATAAACAGGCGGTTGTTGTCGATCCCGGCCATCTCGGCAACAGCAGTGTCAACAGGCCGGGGCCTGAATTCCCGGCCACCCAGATAAGCCACGGCACAAGGATAACAGTTAAAGCGGCAGCCCCTGGAGGCATGCACCAGGTCAACCATCTGCACCCCTTTATAATTATAGAGCCGTCGCTTTAAGATATCCCGCCGGGCCGGGCCCACCATCTCAATTGGAGGACGTTTATCTATATAATCATAGCATGGTTTCAGCCGGTCATGGCGGAAGTCGGCAAAGACCTCTTCCATCCGGCCTTCAGCCTCGCCCAGGAACACGGCATCAGCATGGCGCCTGGTTTCTTCGGCATGGAGCATGGTGGAAATCCCGCCAAAGATAACCTTGATTCCCTTTTTCCGGTAAATGTCGGCTATTTCCCAGCCCCGTTTGATCTGCAGGGTTAACATCATTGAAATACCGACAAAATCGACCGGATCGTCAAAGTCAATCTCTTCGAGATTTTCATCAATAAATTCTATATCAACATAATCGGGCAGGGCCGCGGCAAAGACAACCGGCCCATGGGGCGGCAGATGAAATTCCGTCTGTCTCTCAAGCTTCGGCCATTTGGGATAAATCAGTTTAAATTTCATTGTAACCACTCACGGGGTAAGAGCCCTATCTTCACTAACCACGCTGTTACATACCAGGTGCGGGTAAGCGACCGGTGGGAGACTCCGGGAGATTTTTGCGATCAGGCCGGCGCAGCGTATCAGTTATAAGTAAGTCGGTCTGATCGTGAAAAAAGTCGGTGTCCTGTGGGTCGTTATATTTAATCTATAGTTTTTCAGCACTGACAAGAGTCATCTTCAAGGTATATCCGGCTGCATCACAGGCCGTAAGTTCCAAATATTCAGGCGGTTGCCATTGCCGGGCCACCGGGCCGGGCCGGGCTGTTACGCTTCTGTTTCTAATTTTATCCGGGCCGTATTGATTAAGCCGCCAGCCCTGATCCGTTGATAAAATGATGTCAAGCCACGGGCCTGCGCTTTGCCGGTACCGGCATATTGTCCCGTTATCATTTTTCCCATACTGAATATCTTCACTGAGGGGAGGGAAAAAAATCAACTGCAGATCGCGAATCAGCCCCCCGGCAAATTCCTGATTGTCAAAGGGAGGAATAGCCCTTTTTATTTTCAGTCCCCTGTCATAGCGGGCCGCAAAGAGAACCAGGCCTTCAACCGTCATCAGGGCGCATTCTATCACGGGATCGTCAATAACCGTGACGCCGACTGCATTTCCCTTTTTGCCGTCAGCCAGAGAAAATTCCAGGGAATGAACGAACTGCCACCTGCCCTGGGGATATATCTTCCGACAGTCCGGCATCTCCGTTGTTCCGGCCAGAGGCGGAAGATAAACTGCCTGACGGTCGGCGCAGGACACAAGAAAAAGCATAAAAAACAGACAATATACTGGTTTCATTTTTTCATGAATAGAGAATTGTCTATTTCCTGGTTGAGCCTGGCGTTTGTAAAGATCAGCCTGGTATAGGAATCAGGCCCTTCATAAATTGTAACGGAATCAATCAGGCCGGGCGTATCGGAGAGTTGCAGCTCGATTTTATTTATCAGCCGCGCCATGGCCGGCTCCCTGGGAATGAAAATAATACGGCGCTTATTTTCCAGGCCGGCGCTGAAAGCGGAATTTTCTGTGAAATTTCCGCTAAGCCACCGGCTGATCTCCTGAAGGACAATCTGCAGGGCCGCAAGGCTCATGCCCTGTTCTTCTTCCAGTCTGCCGTCTCTCCGGATAAATTTTTTTGTCCTGCCGTTATGGATCAACAGAATGTTTTTTATCGGGGAAAAATATTCCCAGCGCAGGGAGCCCGGGGCCTGAAAAATAAAGACTCCCCTGGAGATAATGGGCCTGGACAGAATTTTCAGATGTTTTTCCTGGACAAAATCAGCCCGGACTGATTTGATTACCGGGGTCTGCTGCTTAAGCGCTTCCCAGCTGTCGGCCCAGCCTGTGAGCAGGGGGACGAGCAAAAGCAGGGCAATGGCAATGTTTTTTACGTAAGCACTCATATCTTAAAACTCATAACCGAGAAAAACACCGAACTGTAACTGTTTACAGGGTGCCGTAGATTTTCGTCATCAGACCGGTGCCGCATATTAGTCATACGTAAACCGGGCTGATGGTGGAAATATGCGGTGCTCTGTGAGCAGTTACTTTTTTATTTTCAAAACATTCCGCCATTAACCGATATAATCTGACCGGTAATATATGAGGCATCAGGTGAGCAGAGAAAACGCACCACCTTTGCCACCTCATCAGGTTTGCCGACCCTGGCCATGGGAATCATGGCCTTGATGTTGTCAATCGGCGCATCTTTTATCATTGTCGTGTCAATCAGCCCGGGCGCAACCACATTTACCCTGATTCCCAGCCTGGCCACCTCGCAGGCCACGGCCCGGCTGGCCGCGTTAAGCCCGGCCTTGGCAGCGGCGTAATTTGCCTGGCCCCGGTTGGGAAGCAGGGCCGCAGCCGAAGAAATAGAGACAATGGCCCCCTGTCTTTGCCGCACCATTTTTTCCAGTACCGGACGGGTCAGATTGTAAAAGCCCTGGAGGCTTGTATCAATAACCTTCTGCCAGTTTTCCGGCGGCATCATCATAAAAAGACCATCGGCAATAATTCCGGCATTATTAATCAGGATATCAATGGTGGCAAATCTGGCGGCAATATCAGCAATCACCTGGGCTGCAGCCTCACGGTCACGGACATCGAACCGGCTGATTTCCCCGGCCCCGCCCGCCTCTTTTATCAGACTGAGGGTCTGGTCGGCCCCATCCCTGTCAGCCAGATAATTTATAATAAGGTAATAACCTGATTCGGCCAGCTCCAGGGAAATTGCCCGGCCTATCCCCTTGCCGGCACCGGTGACAATGGCTGTTTTTAACTTATCTGTTTCTGTTGTCATATCGTAACTACTCATGGGGTAAGCATCCTAACTTCGCTAACCCCTGTAATTGTAACTGGTTACAGGGTGCAGGTAAGCGACCAAATGAACAAATCTAAAGCGCTGGTAAACGCTTAGAGACTTAAATATTGCAAAGATTTACTCCCTGGTGAACGGTTACTCATATCCTTACCTGTCTGCCTGGAATAGCTGCAGGGTTACTTCGCCTATGATTTCGTTGTTTAATTTTAAAAGGCTCTCTATTTCCCGGAGGCCGTCATAGTTTTTGGTATTTTCCGCCCTGGTGATTATTTTGCTGTTGAACGGAATGATGTCAATTTTAAAACCTGCCCGTTTTACTCCGACCAGCCAGCCCATTCTGTCGGAATCCATGCCGTGGGTCTGAATTCTGCCCCAACCATTACAGACTCCGGCGCATTGAGCTGCCAATTCCACCAGAATAAGGGATCGGGCTCCGCCGTCAGTCAACAGCGGCCATGATTTACCCACAGTTGACGAGGTAACGGCATAATCTTTTTCAAGGGTGACAATCCTGTCAACAAGGATCATTTTCCCTTGATGGGGGATTAAATCCTCAATATTAATTTTGGCTTTTTCTTTATCATTCATTGCCTTGCTCCACCTCACTATCAGGGCCAGGGGCGGAAAATCAGATGACAAAATAAAAATCTCAGAATATATAACATTAATTGCTTTGTCATACAATTGTAACTATCTACTCCGCAACCGCTCAAGCCTGAAATCGGCCATTGGCATAAAAATATGAATAAGCTGATAGAAGAATTAAAAACAAAACTTATTGACGTCCTTAATCTGGTTGATGTAACTCCCGAAGATATTGATGAGAATGCCCAATTTGTCGGGGGAGAACTGGGCATTGACTCTATTGATGTGCTGGAAATGGTCGTTATGATTGAAAAGGATTATGGCGTGACCATCAACAACAAGGAAATGGGCGAGAAAGTTTTTGCCACCCTGACTGCTCTGGCTCAATATATTGAGGAAAACAAGTCACCCTGACCCGCATGACCAACCATAAGATATATATTGCCGGCATGGGGATTATCTCGCCTCTGGGCAGGGGGCCTGGTGCCACGGAACAGGCTTTGCGGGATAATGTCAGCGCCATAAGCCCGTTGCGGCTCTTTTCCGTTAAAAACGCCTTACCGGTAGGCGAAGTCAAAGAAAATCTAGAGAATTATTCCCTGCCCCGAACTCATGCCCTTGCCCTTGAAGCAGCAAAACAGGCCATGGCAAAATGCGCCCACCCTCCTGAGGCGATAATTCTGGGCACCACCACCGGCGGCATACTGACCACGGAAACAGAGTTTAAAAATAACAATAAAAATCCATCCGCTTACAGGTGGCACGGGCTGACTACGGTGGCCGGAGAAATAGCCCGGCGGCATGGCTGCGACGGGCCGGTTATCACGGTATCAACCGCCTGTTCCTCCGGGGCCGCAGCCATTAAAATCGCCCTGGAAATGCTCAGAAAAGGCGAGGTGAAATGTATTCTCGCCGGTGGGGCGGATTCTCTCTGCCATCTTACTTTTTTCGGTTTTCATTCATTACAGCTGGTTGATCCGGACGGCAGTCGTCCCCTGGATAAAAACCGGATTGGCATGTCGGTTGCCGAAGGCGCGGCCCTGCTGCTCCTTACCACGGAAAAAACGGATCATGCCGTGGAAATCATGGGCGGCGGCCTGTCATGCGATGCCTATCATCCGGCAGCCCCTCATCCCCAGGGCCGGGGGGCGTTGGAAGCAATGACCAAAGCCATTGAAGATGCCGGAATCAAGCCGGACGATATTGGTTATGTTAATCTGCACGGTACCGGCACCCCGGACAATGATCTGGCCGAGGCCCGGGCGCTTCAAGCCCTGTTTGCCGATAATCCGCCCCCGCTCTCCTCTATCAAAGGGGCAATGGGCCACAGCCTGGCTGCTGCCGGCGCGGTTGAGGCCCTGATCTCAGCCCTTGTTGTCAGCCGAAATCTGCTCCCGGCCAATACCCGCTGTCAGCAGCCTGATCCCGAGCTTGGCCTTACCCCCCCGGCCTCTCCCATAAACCGGCATGTTTCGGCAGTACTGTCTAATTCTTTTGGTTTCGGCGGCAATAACGCGGCCCTGGTTATTGCTGAAGCGGATAAATTCAGCGGAGCGCCGGCCAGGGGCGAAAAAGCGCCGTTGACCATTATCGGCAGATCATGTCTTAGCGGAGCCGGTGACCTGGAGGCCACCATGGCCGGTCTTTACCGGGGCGACAGCGTTGCCGGGACTCTTTCCCTGGACGAAATTTCCGCTGATCTTCCGGCCCGTGATGTCCGGCGCTTAAAGCGTCTGGCCCGAATGGGTCTGGCCCTGGCAACAGCTGCCCATAAAGACTCGGGCAGAGACAAACCTCCGGCCTCGGTTTTTATGGGAACAGGCTGGGGCGCTCTTACTGAAACACATAATTTTCTGGCTCAGCTTGCCGAGGATGAACAATATCCCAGTCCCACTGATTTTGTCGGCTCCGTGCATAACGGCCCGGCCGGCCAGGTGGCGATAATGTTCAAGGCAACCGGCGCTGATATTACCACCAGCGGCGGCGATTACTCCTTTGAACAGGCCCTGATGACTGCTGATCTTTTAAGTGAAAACAGTGATGAGACAATTTTCCTGCTTGGCGCGGATGAGGGCCACCCTGAATTCTCGCCTCTTTTTGATCCTTCCATCAGCCCAAATACCCCTCTGGCTGACGGCGGCGGCGGGTTCTGTCTGACAAGAAACAGCAGGGAAAAGGGGATTACCATTTTTACTTCATTTTTTAAACAGGCAACAGGCTCTCGTGTTATTAATGATCTGCTGGAAACCCTGGGAGGCCCTGGGGCAATAATTACTGATTACGGCCTGCTTATGGCCGGTATTCCGGCTGCTTTTCGGCAAACGGGCCAAAAACAGCTTGAGCGGTTTATTAAACATACGGGATTTAATGGCCCTGTTATTGATTATCGGCAGTTGACCGGTGAATTTGCCTCGGCCTCAGCCCTGGCTGCGGTTATGGCGGTTGAATTTCTGGCAAGAGGCGAACTGCCCGGTTTTCCCGGAGTTATCCTTGATAAAAAAAATGCTCTTGTCCTGGGGCTTGGGGAATATATTACGGCTATGGAAATTAGTGGTAGATGATCTGACAATCCGGGGTATAAATATCGCCGGCAAACTATTCCCTACATTTTTAATTTTCAAATTTTTCTGCAAAATAACGCTGAAACAAAGCCGGATTTTCAGAAAGCTAAGACAAAGCATTGAGCTTAGGGCTCACTCAAAAATAACTTCGCATTCTAAGGCGCAATCTGAACATTTAGAAAAGCGATCTGCAATTATGAAATCCGGAAGCGTAGCCCTGCTACGCCTGCGGTTGCATGCAATTAGATCACTTCTCTAAATGTCCATATTACACCTTATCTCTACTAATTTATTTTT